>JAFXXB010000020.1 GCA_017542465.1 Bacilli bacterium
ATCATACTTAGTTGATTTAGAATCATTATCAAATATATAAGGACTACAAACTTCTTTATTCTTATATTCATCAGTTTCACATAATCCACCAATGATTAAAGGATTCATTCTTGGAAGTGTAATTTCAAATTCTCTTAATACTATATTCTTACATTCATCATCGTTAATTAATACCTTAACATCTAATAATTGTAATTCAATATTATAAGTATCAAAATATACATATCCTTTTGAGTCTATATCACTCTTATAATAATCATTAGTTTCATTTGTTGTTTTGTTATTAATCTTTAAATAATACTTATCACTTAATCCAGATGCTTTAATTTTTAAAGCATAACCTTTAATATTTTCTTCTTTATTACCTTCTCCAGAATCAATGATAGTTGCAGGTCCAAAGTTATAATCATCTACAATCTCATAAGATAACTTAACTTGTTTTGCATCTTCAGATAATTTAGTAATATCATAACTACCACATGTTGTATTTTTGTTATCAACTAATACATCTTCAGCAGTTAATGTATTTTCATTAATCTTAGTTTCTTTGCCTTTAGGTTTATATAGTATTGTATATACTAAAGCTCCTACAAGTAAAAATAACATTATGATTGCCACGATAAATGGTAATATCTCTTTTTTAACTCTCTTACTCATATAATTGAATCCTCCTTAATCTTTCTAAATAATAATATGATTACTACAATATCAGCTACAATACCAATTGATAATCCAATAATCACATATTTCTTTATCTTATTAAATTTTTCTAACCATCTATAGTATTCTGCATCTTGTTCACAAGATATACATACAGTAGTCACTGATTGTTTATATTTCTTTCTTTGTTCATTTATTCTTTCAACAACTGCCGCTTCACTCATGTTGAAGTTTGTTGTTATCCACTTTTGACAATATAAATAATCTTCTACTTCATAATAACTACATTCAGTTAGTTCTGAATACTTATTATATTTTGGTTTTGTTAATGTAAAACTTCTTAATAAGTTCTTACATTCAGGATTCATTGAATATACTTTAAATGTGTATTTCTTAACATTATCATTATCAAAATCATTAATAACATAAGTTCCTGATTCATTAACATCATATTTAAAGATATTCCTTGGAGAATCATGTGTACTTCCTCCGGTTGTTGAATATGATACATATATATCATCTACAACATTATAAACTGTTATTGCTACATAAGATCCACCTGAATCATTCTGCTTTATTTCATAGGATGCTGTAACATTCTTAGCAACCTTTGCAGCTTCAGCTCTGTACTTATAATCACAGCTTTCAGCACTAACAGTTTTCAAAGAGAATACACAAAGAAAAAGTACGAACGCTAAAAAAACATTGTTGATAATACTTTTCCCCATATCAACACCCTCTATTCTAAGTAAATTATATCATAATTGTTTTTCAATATACAATACAAATAGACACACAAATTAAAAAACAGGAAGCTGACAACTTCCTGTTTTCAAGTTTAAATCCACATATACCAAATAATTGTCAGATTATTAGATATTTGTGCTTATCAATTGTGAGTTTTCTTTCTCATATAGCTATATACTTAGTAGTTGATAAGAGCGACAATTCGCGAGTATGAATATTATTAATTTACTCTTTATTAATCAAAGATTAATATTTTCAATTAGGATATTCAAAATAATAAGACTATAAAATGTCATGTAGTTTATTTTTTATTAGGATAAAGCAGATTAATTTAATAATCACAATCTTTATTCTTTTTATTAATAAAATACATAAAATATAATTGCATTTATTAAGTTCTGTTTGGGTGAACAATAATAAATTAATTATATTGCTTAGTCTTTATTCTACTAAGTATCTACAATATATCACTCATAAAAAAAATAGTCAATTATTTTAAGACTATTTTTTATAATTTTTTTAAAATATTTGTTGCAGCTATTGTTCCATCGGATGCAGCCGTTGTTAATTGTCTTACTTCCTTCACTATTACATCGCCAATAGCATATATTCCTTCAATACTTGTTTCATAATTAGAATCAGTAATAATATATTTTCCTTCATCCTTAGAACCATTAAAGATTGATGAATTAGGAACATGACCAATACATACGAACACACCAGATACATTTATTTCTTGATCGTTATTTAATACTATTGATTCAATAAAATCATTACCTTTTAATTCTTTAACTGTTGTATTAAATAATACTTCAATATTATCTTTATTATTAATAATATTAACTTTAGATTCTTCTCCTCTAAACTCATCTCTTCTATGTATTAAATAAACTTTATTTACTATATTAGATAAATATATAGCCGAATCAAGTGCAGTGTTTCCTCCACCTATAACTGCTACATCTTTTCCTTTAAAGAAGTTACCATCACATGTAGCACAGAAAGATATACCCTTACCTATGAATTTATCTTCATTTAATAATCCTAATCTATTAGAAGATGTTCCAGTAGCAATTATAACTTTCTTACATTCATATTTATTGTTGATAATAAAATTATTATCACTTCCATCAATTGAAGTAACTAATTCATTTATCACTTCTATATCTAAACTCTTTAATTGTTCAGACATATTAAGACCTAACTCATATCCCTTTACTTCTTTTAAAGCAGGATAGTTTTCAACTTTATCAGCCTTTAATATTTCTCCACCTATTTGTTTAGATTCAATTAATAACACTTTTTTCATAGCTCTTTTAAGATATATAGAAGCTGTAACTCCTGCTATACCTCCACCTATTACAATTACATCATATTTCATAATAACCATTCCTTAATAAAATTATATATTTAATTAAAACAAAAAGAAAGTATTAGCCTAATACTTCCTTAATTTTAGTTTTAGCTGTATTAACTGTATCATAATTAGGCTTAATAACAGATAACTTTTGATGAGGATATGAATAAGTATAATCCATTGCTCCTTTACCAGTTACATTATATGGAGTTATTTCCCATTTAGCCATATCATCTAATTGCATTCTAACTAGTGATGTCATTTTTTCTGATGACATATCTGTTTCAAATGAATTATTTAATGATTTTAATATATCAGTATATTTATTTAATAATACTTTAGATGAAGTAATCTTTTCTATAATTCTTGTTAATACTTGTTCTTGGTTTTCACCTCTATGTTTATCTCCAGTTGAATATGCATGTCTTTCTCTTGCAAATGCTAATGCACATTTACCACTTACATTATTATTCCATCCTGGTTTAAAACTACATGTGTTATCAACATATGAATGAACTGTGTATTTTTGATCATTATAGATATTAATTCCACCTATAGCATCAACTACTTTAATAACTGATTTGAAATTAACTCTCATATAGAAATCAATATCAATGTCATATAAGTCTTCCATAGTTGCTTTAGATACTTTAATTCCACCCTTTTTAGTACCAGCATGTGTTAATTTATCAGGTAAACCAGTTGTACCATGTAATTGTACATAATAATCTCTTGGAGTATGAACTAATAATATCTTTTTAGTATCTGGATTAACTGCCATTAAAATATTAACATCAGATAAACTTCTTGCTGGCATAGAATTTGATCTTGTATCAATACCAGATATATAAATAATAAATGAATTCTTAGTTACATTTTTATTTTCTCCAGAATTCTTTTCTTCTTTCTTTTCTTCTTTTATTTCAATTGTATCTAATACTTTTACTTTAGTTTCATATTCAGCATCATTAGCTATTTGAGTATCATAATATGAAGAATCTGCAATGATAATCATATTCTTATTTGTTTTAAGTTTATTCATATCTGTAACAATATCTTCAGTTTCAGTAAACTTAGCATCTTTAATCTTTTCATTTATTTGATTTTTTAATTTATCATCATTAGTTTCATCTAATAAGATAATTGTTTTACCATTTAAATCTTCAAGCGAATTATAAGATGAAGATGATGATACCATAATGTTGTATACACTTATTTCATATTCATTATTAAAGTTATATTGAATAAAATCAATAAACTCTTTCATCTTAGGAATAGATAAAGCTTCTACTACTATTATTAAAACCAGTAATACATCAAATATAATAGATGGTATTCTAACCTTTCTAATAATAAATATAAAATCTACTATTGTAATTAACTCTAATACTCCACCTGTTATTAATATATATTTAATTGGTACAATTCCAGTATTATACATAGTATAAACAAAGAATACACTTGATACTATTAATAAACTGAAAATAATAAAGTTAATTATCAATAATGGTAATTTTGCTTTCTTTCTTTTCTTTTTTTCCATAATATCACTTCCATCAGCTTTATAATTATAACACAAATAATAAAAATTAAAAATACTTGCTATTATTAATTAAATATATGTTATAATATGTAGTACTGGGAGGATTTAAACATGAAAAAGAAATTAAATTATAGTTTAATAGCAATATTAGTGTTAGCTGTAGCTGTTATAGTTGAAACAATATTACTAGTAAATGGTGCTTTAACAAAAGTTCCTAAGAATCAAAATGGGGAAGAAATATTAGTATCATTAAAAGATGGAACTAATATAAGTGTAGATGATATTTATAAAAAAATGAAAAGTTCATATGGATTAAATACTATCTTAGATGAAATTGATAAGAAGATTTTAACTTCTGAATATGCTGATAAGAAGAATGATGTTGATACATATGCAAACAATGTATTAAATAATTTAAAAGCAAATTATAAGAGCGATGAAGAAATGCTAGAAGCATTACAAAACTATGGATATAATTCAGTTGATGATTATTTGGAAATTGTTAAGACTAGTCAATACACAAATTATGCATCAATTGATTATGCTAAAACATTAATCAAAGATGATGAAATTAAAAAGTATTACAATGAAAAATACCATGCAGATATAACTGGTGAACACATTCTTGTTAAACCTGCATCAACAAGTAAAGAAGATCAAGACAAAGCTAAAAAGAAAGCTGAAGAAGTTATTAAAGCTATAAATGCTGATGTAAAAAAAGGAACAAGCTTACAAGAAGCATTTAGAAAATATAAAGATGATAAAACTGTTACATATCAAAATTTAGGAACATTTAATTATAAGGAAATGGATGAAGCATTCTCTAAAGCAGCTTATGCATTAAAGAATAATGAAATGAGTTCATCTCCTGTCAAATCATCATTCGGATATCATATTATCTTAAAGACAGCTGAAGAAACTAAGAAATCTTTGGAAGATGCTAAAGAAGAAATTAAAGAAGATTTAGCTGAAGAAAAATTAACTGAAGATACAACATTACAAGCTAAAGCTATGATCGCTTTAAGAGAAAAATATGATTTTAAAATTAATGATGCTGATATTAAACAATATTATCAAAGATATATAAACAGACAAGTTAATACAAAATAGGAGTTATCTCCTATTTTTTTATTCACAATATTTATTTATATGTTATAATAAATTACATTGAAAAGAGGAAAACACGTGAAAACATATACAATAAAACAATTATTATTTGGATTAAGAGAAGCATATATAGAAAATGAAAAAGAATTAAATGAATTAAAAAAATACATTCAACCTAAAAACGATGTTAAACTAGGTGAATTTGATATATATACATACGTTAAAAGAAATAATGCATATTTAGAGTTAAACTTAAAAGCTCAACAAAGTATGATAATGCTTTTACTTGAAACAATCCAAAATAGAAGAATTCATGATGACAGTAAAAGAAAGATTGAAATCGGAAGTAGTCTTAACGGTAAAAAAGATTATCTAGTAATACCTAAGACTGAAATAATTCAAAAAATAGATATAGAACAATTATGCAAAGAAGCATATGATATTTTAGAAAATGATTTTACAAAAAATATTAATACACCTGTTATTAATAATGAAGAAGATAAAATTGATTTTGAAGCAACAACTACTGGTATAATCACTCATACAGGTGATACAGGTAAATATCCATCAACTGGTATTATATATAATGCAAAAGCAGATACAATAATGATTACACCATATTATCAAACATTATTCTATAATGAAGCAGTTGATATATTTAATGCTGAATTACCAGCAAATCAATTTTCTGATTGGCATAATGATGTAGTTGATCATGCTGATATCAATAATAGAGAATTAATCATTAAAGGATTATCATCAAATACAACTGTAAGCCAAACATTTAAAGTTGAAAAAAATGATAAAGATATTACATTATCAAGAATAAAAAAATAAAAGATAAGAGAAACTCTTATCTTTTTTATATTCCACATACTAGATTTGAATCTATCTTAATATCCTCTCTTCCATATGGTTCAATAGGATATATTGTAATAGTTGTTTTATTATAATCACAATCTGCTTTTGTTTGAGCATTTTTAAATAGACTCAATATATCTTCATTATTGCTCTTATAATTTGATAAATCATATAAGGTAATCTTAATACCAACATGTTTTAATTTTTCAGCATTACTTTTTCTTATATCTTCATTATCTCCAAATGTATTATAATAATAATCTTTATAATAATCTTTAACCACACTATTTAATTGATTATATAATTTATCTTCTTCTTTATTCTTTCTTATATTATTAAATAAAATAATACCAGATATTAATAGAATAATTGATAATACAATAACTGATAATATAATATATCTTTTATTCATATTATCTTCTCCTATCAGAAGATGCATAATATATCATTTGAGCTATTGTTGTAAATATTGCAGCTATATATGTATATGCAGCAGCTTTTAACATTTTCTTAGCTGTAGGTAAATCAGAATTATCTATTAGATTATAATCTTGTAATAATTGTAATGCTCTTTTAGATGCATCTAGTTCAACAGGTAATGTTACTATTTCAAATGTTAATCCAAATAACATTAATATAACAGCAGCATATATTAAATTCATTGAATGTAAAAATAATCCTGCTAGTAAAATTATATATGAGAATCTTTCTCCTAAAGCAACAACTGGATATATATTCTTTCTTACTTTAAACCATGAATAGTTTTCATTATCTTGAACAGCATGTCCAGACTCATGTGCCGCTATAGCAATAGATGCAATAGAATCACCTGAATATACTTCTTGAGATAATCTTAATACTTTTCTTGATGGATCATAGTTATCAGTCATAGTACCATTTGTTTCTACTATATATATACTAACCAATCCATTTTCGTCCAATATTTTTTGAGCTACATCTCTTCCTGTTAAATTCAATTTATTCTTTTTCTTCTTACATGAATTATATGTAGCATGTAATCTTATAGATGCTGTTAATGGAATTATTAACATTAGAATTAAACTAATTATATAAGTTAAATCTTCCATATAATCACCTCTAGCTATTTATTATTTTATAAGTTGTTCCTTCTCTAGTATCAATTAACTCGATACCTTTATCTAATAACTCATTTCTTATTGAATCAGCTAATTCATAATCTTTATTCTTTTTAGCTTCATTTCTCTTCTCTATTAAAGATAAGATTTCTTCTTCATTTTCAGCTGTTTCTTTTTCAACAATTAAGTTAACAGCAAATACTTTATCAAACTTTCTTATTAAATCTAATTTAGTATAACCATTAACTTGTTCATCTTTTAATAAATCATATAAAACTGTTAAAGCATTAGATGTATTTAAATCATTAGATAATGCTTCAATAAATCTATTATTATATTCTTTAAATGATCCATCATCTAATTCACCAGATGGTTCTATTAAAGATATTTTATTTCTTAACTTATCTAATGTTTGTTCTGCTTGATTTAAATTATCAAAAGTAAACAATAATTGTTTTCTATAATGAGAACCTAAACACATGAATCTAAATGCTAAAGGATCATATCCTTGTTCTTCAAGTACAGATACTGTAAGTATTGCACCATTAGACTTACTCATCTTTCCAGATTCATCATTTAAATGTTCATTATGGAACCAGAAATTACACCATTTATGTCCTAAATAAGATTCACTTTGAGCAATCTCATTAGTATGATGTGGGAATATATTATCTACTCCTCCACCATGAATATCTAAGTGTTCACCTAAATACTTAATAGATATACCTGAACATTCAATATGCCATCCTGGATATCCTTTACCCCAAGGCGAATCCCATTGTAATTCTTGATGTTCAAATTTAGATGTAGTAAACCATAAAGCAAAGTCTGCAGGGTTTCTCTTATTAACATCTTCTTCTACATCTTCTCTTGCTCCAACAACTAATTCGTCTTGTACATGATTAGTTAATTGATAATAATTCTTTACTTTAGTTATATCAAAATAAACATTACCACCAGCTTGATATGCATAACCATCTTCTAATAATTTAGTAATCATTTTAATATACATATCTATTTCACCTGTAGCAGGTTTAATTATATCTGGCATCTTATTATTTACTTTTTCAAAATCTTTAAAGAATTCATTAGTATAATATTCAGCTATTTCCATTGCAGTCTTATGCTCTCTTTGAGTAGCAATTAACATCTTATCTTCACCATCATCTGAATCATTTGTTAAATGACCTACATCAGTTATGTTCATAGCTCTTGTTACTTGATAACCTAAATATTCTAATGTTCTTTGTAATATATCATGTCCTATATAATTACGCATATTACCTATATGTGCATAATGATATACTGTAGGACCACAAGTATACATTTTAACTTTTCCTTCTTCAATAGATCTAAAATCTTCTACTTGTCTTGTTAATGTATTATATAATTTCATATTTATCTCCTCTTTCTTTTTATTTTTTTAATAATTTAAAAGAGTACAACATCGTTTTGTTAACATATACATCAATTCCTTTATGTGTATTATATCATTTATTTTTTATTAATTAAATAATTAACAACAGTTGATAAAAATAACTTAATTGATGGTCTATCTTCATAATAGGTTGAAACACTTTGAAAAATATCATTAATATGTATTAAGTTACCCTTATTAAAAGTGCCTTCAATTACAGTTCTAGTATTTCTATCAACACACATAATATTTGTATTGTATTTATCTGCTACATATTTAGATATTTCTCCTAAATATTCTTCTCTGTTATTAATAACATCATTAGCATATAAAACTGTTTCATCAACTAGATATTTGTATCCTAAATATTTTGGAGATACACCAATATAGTCATACAATTCAATAACCTTACCTTTCATTTTTTACCCCCTCCTTTTGAAGTATTATATTTTAGTACACATTTTTGTGATGTCAAATAAAAAAGGAAATATAATATTTCCTTTTATCCAACCATCTCAATTGATTGTAATACATAATCATAATCTTCCATTGCAAATACCATATTACATGCTTCACATACACCTGTCTTAGATAAATCTGCATGTGCTCCACAGTTTGGACAATGTCTTGATTCTGTTAATTCTTTAGCATCTTTAGATTTCTTTAAAACCATCTTATATGTTCTTTCAACTCTATCTTTATCATCACCTGATATAGTCTTACCATTAGATAAATCCATAACATAATCCAAATATCTTCCAACTAATGTTACTTCAACAATTATGTTTCCTTCTTCATCATATTTAACATTATCAATCTTAGATGATTTAACATTTAGTTGAGCAAACATATGTCTTTGATTTTTAGATTTATATCTATCAATAATTGGTTGATATTGTTCCATAACTTGATCAGATACTTTATGATCTACTCTTGATAAATCTTGAAACATTAAGGCTGTATATAACATAATAAATATATTATCAACCTTAGTTAAGAACATACCTTCATCTATACTTTTATCAAATTCATTAATATTCATATGCACTCCTATTGATATTGTCCTTTAACATTTTCTTGTTTAACTATTACGAATTCTTTAGAACCCTTAACAAGAACTGCATCACAATACTTACATTTTTGAGAAGCCTTAGATGTTAATTCACCACCACAGTTTGGGCAGAATTGAATTTCCTTTCTTCTACTTCTTTCTAATGTAATAATATAGTTATTATCCATTACTTTATTAGGATCACCATGTTTAGGTTTTCCATCAGCAGTATTAATAATGTAATCTCTCATTCTTACATGCATCTTAACTTGAACTTCTTCAGTAAGATCAGTCTTCTTAATTGAGATAATACCACCATCAACAAATACTATGTCATCCATGATATTCTTTTCCATACCAATTTCCATAGTTTCAAGTTGCATTTTATAGTTATTATATAATTCATCACTTAATAACTTTCTTAAGCCTTCATAATCAAAATTCATCCAAGCCATTTGTTCATCAACAAACATATTAAATACTTGTTGAGTTAAAGCTTCTCCATCTATTGTTGAATCTAATTGTTCTATTTCTTCCTGTGTTAGCAGTTTCATACTGTAATAATTCGTCGATTGATTAGTAATCTTACCACTTCCTGATTTTTTACCACTAGATAAAATAATAATTAATACAATTACAAATATAACAATAAATAATACAACAGCAGCTGAAGAACCACTACCAGATGAACTAGAACTTGATGATGAAGATCTTGATCTAGAACTTGAGTGATAACTTGATCCACCAGATGAACGAGACCCACCAGATGAATGTGATCCGCCACTTGAGTATGATGAATTATGCCCTGCATCACCATATACAGTTGCAATTGGTAATACAAGTAATAATATACCCATCACTAAAAATAATCCTTTTATTAAACGATCTTTCATATTTTCCTCCAATTAGATTAATTATATCATTTATTAAAAGAAACAAAAAGATAATTATTTCTAATTACCTTTAAATCCACACTTATCACATTTACCATTTATAAATTGAGTTCCACAATTAGGACAGAACTTTTTTATAACACCAATTGGTGTTCCATCAAAGTTAGTTTTCTCTTTAGATGCTTTCTTAATTAATATAATTGCTATTATATAAGTTATTATTACAAACACTAAGAACATAATTAATAAATACCAATCTTCAATAGATAAGAATTGGAATATTAAGGCATCATATATAGCATGTGTTATTCCTGGAATAAATATTGATAATAACAAGAATATAAATGATTTCTCATGTTTATTTTGCATCAAATGTTTTTTAGACATTGATAATAAATACCCCATATAAACTGCATCAACAGCATGGGAAGGAACACTTAATAATGCTCTTACTACTCCTGTTCCAAATCCTGATGTTACTACATATAATAAGTTTTCTATAACAGCAAATCCTAATGATGCAAATACAGCATATACTATTCCATCATATACATGATTAAATTCTTTATTCCTAAAACATATAACATATGTAATAAACCACTTACCAAATTCTTCCACTATTGCAATAGTCATAAACACAGCAACAAGTGTTCCTAATAACGATGGTAAACCATCTGTAGGAAAATATATACCTAATATTATTTCAACAATAGCAATAGGTATTGTTGATAAACATCCCATTATAAATATTAATAAAAGCATTCCTCTTGGTTCTTTTTCAACATCTTTAAAATAGATATATAGTAATAACAAAACTACAGGCAATATAGATATAAATAATAATCTCATGTAACCACTTCAATTCTAAAATGATTATAACAAAAAACTATTAAGTTTTAAACTTAATAGTTATTATTTAAAGAACTTTAATAGTTTATTTAATGTTCTATCAATTATTTTATTTTCAGCTTTGTTAACAACTTTCTTTCCAAGTTTATAACCAACTGAATTCTTCTTAGCTCTTTCAGCTTCCTTTTCTGCTTTTTCTTGAGCTCTTAATTCTTCTTTTTGTTTTCTTTCTTCTTCCTTAGCTGCTTTTTCAGCTGCACGTTGTTCTTCTTTTAATTTTTTTTCTTCTTCTTTAGCTAATTTTTCTTCAAGCTTAGCTTGTTCTGCATCTAACTTTTCTTGTTCTTGTTCTGCAAATACTGCATCATTCTTTTCCTTGGCTGACTCTCTTTCTTTAGCTTCTTCATATGTGCCATATAAATCAGAATTAATTATTATATTTTTTCTTTCTTCATCTGTAATAGTTCCCATTCTAGATTGAGGTGGAAGTATTACAACATGTTCAACCATAGTTGGCTCTCCAGCCTCATCTAATACTGTAACTAACGCTTCTCCCGTACCCAAATTTTGTATTTCTTTAGCAGTATCAAATTTAGGATTTACTCTAAATGAATCTGATGCAATCTTCAAACTTCTTTGTTCAGCTGGAGTATATGCATGTAAAGCATGTTGTACCCTATTACCTAATTGAGCAAGTATTTCTTCTGGTATGTCACCAGGTAATTGAGAAACAAAGTATAGACCTACTCCTTTAGATCTCATTAATCTAACTATCTTAATAATGTGATCAACTATAGATTTAGGCATATCCTCAAATAATAAATGAGCCTCATCTATAAAGAATACTAATTTAGGTTTATCAATGTCTCCTACTTCAGGCATATTCTCATATAAGTTATTTAACATCCATATTGTAGCAACAGCATATGAATCTGGATGTTTAAATAATTCTTGTGCATCAAGAATGCTTATTTGACCATATCCAGTATCAACATCTATTCCTCTAAAATCCTTAATATCAAATTCAGGTAAGCCAAAGAAGTTATTACCTATGTCATCAATTAAATCCATCACATTTCTTTGAATTGTTGTTAATGTTTGAGATGGTAAATTACCATATTTATTGCTATATTCACTTCTTTTATTATTAACATACACTATCATAGATAGAAGATCCTCTAAAGAATCCATTTCTCTTTCTTCCTCTGATGCAATCTTATATATCATTGATAATACAGAATCTTGTACTTCAGATAAGCCTAACATCTTAGACATCAATCTGTGTCCTACTTTTTGAACTGTAGTTCTAACTGGATGTCCGTTTTTTCCATATATATCTAAAAATCTTACAGGAAATTTAGTATATTTAAAATCATCTAATTCTAATGATTTAACTCTAGAATCAACATTCTCAGATTGTTCACCTACATATGCTGTACCAGCTAAATCACCTTTAACATCAATCATTAAAACAGGAACACCAGCTGATGAAAAACTCTCAGCTAATACTTTTAAAGTAACAGTTTTACCTGTACCAGTAGCACCTGTAATCAACCCATGTCTATTAGCTTTATTTAATAAAATATAAGCTTCTGTCTCTTTATTCTTACCAACTAAAATCTTTCCATCTTTTAACATTATTCTTTATCCTTCTTTCTTTTAAATAAATTGAATAGGAAGAATCCTTTTTTCTTTTTCTTATGTTCAATAGCTTTCTTATATACATCTACAATTCTTTCTGCAAAGTATTTAGATGAATATTGTTCAGAACTTCTTCTTGCTTGTTCCCTTAATTTCTTTTGTAGTTTTTTATCATTAAATATTTTAATAATATATTTTTCATATTCTTTATTAGTATTAAATATATAACCATTATAATCATTCATAATAGTTGTATTAAAACTTTCATCATTAATACATACTACAGGAAGTGATGCAGCTAAACCTTCAATAACTGTTAAACCTTGAGTTTCAGAAGTTGAAGCTGTAGCAAATACGTCTGATAATAAATAATATTCAGGAACATTTACCCATGGTATCTTACCAGCAAATATTACACTATCATCTATCTTATTCTTTTTAGCATATTCTTTATAACCAGGTAAATCTGGTCCATCACCTACAATTAATAATTTGATCTTTTTAGATTCTTTTTGTAATGCTTTCATTGAATCTAATAATAGATTAATGTTTTTTTCTTGTGCTATTCTACCAACAAATAGGATTATAAAATCATCTTTATTAAATCCTAATTCTTTACGCATCTTATCTTTATTAAATCCTTTATGATTTTCCTCATAGAATCTATCTATTTCAATACCAGTAGGAACTATATATACTTCTCTATCATATTTATATTTATCTTTAAATAATTCATATGTTTTTCTAGTTGGTACAACAAGTTCAGTACATGTTTTATCACAATAGAACTTAGTTAAGTATTCAACAATCTTTTTACTAGAGTTTTTAAAGTAACCTTTAGTTATATAATGTACATAATCTTCATACATTGTATGATATGTATGTACTAAAGGTATATTAAATTGTTTAGCAAATATTCTAGCAAATGTACCAACACCAAACTCTGTTTGACAATGGATAACATCTAAATTCCAACTCTTAATTAATTTAATTACTTCAATTGGATAAATACTTGTTAATCTATAATCATATATACCTATAGGTATACCAGGTAATCTTAATACCTTCTCTTCTTCTTCATATTTATAATGAAGGTTTTCATTATTAACTGTTACAACATATACATTATAACCAAGTTTTTCCAATGCATTCTTTAACATCAATACGCTTGTTGTTACCCCATTTATATAAGGTACATATGTGTCTGTAAAAATTCCTATATTCATATTAATCGCCCTAATTTAATTATAAAAAAAATAAATAGATATGTCTATTTATTTCTTACATAATGTTCAATAAACATTTGTTCTTCATTTCTTGCTCTTTCTTCAAAGTCAAAATCTTCTGGAAATTCTTTTCCAAACATATTCATTAAATCTATTCCATGTTTATACTCATGAATATTTATAAGTGCAGTCTTTAAATTATGTACTGGTGGTACAACTAATTTAACACCAAATATTTTATTACTAGATAAAGTTGGATAAGCTCCATAGAAAGTATAATCATTACCACAGTCAATTCTATTAACTCCATTTTGATTAATTACTTTATACACAAGATTATCTCTAAAATAACTATCTATATCGGATTTAGTTAAAGCTACACCTTTTATTTCATCAGTCAATTCATGATTCTTTAATAAACTTATACAGTGTTCTTCATTAAATCTTAATGGTCTTCCAGTATAAGCTTTTTCAGAGTATTTATCTCCCATAAGATCATAATACTCATATGTACTTCTATTATTATCATCTATTAATTCAAGTATTCTTAATAATTCTTCTTCTTTAATCTTATCACAATAAGCAAGTAAATATTTTAAATATTCTGTTTCTTCAGTTAATTCAACTTTATAATGTTTTAATCTATCTATTAAGAATGCTATTTCTTTAAAATCATAATATCCTCTAAACAAAGAACCTAAAACATTATCAAAATAACTTTTTAGTAAATCTATATATTCAAGTTTATTTAGTTTTATTCTTTCCTCTATACTCATCATATAATCACCTTGTAAATTTACCAACATATTTGCTTTCAACATATTCTTGAGTTGGTTCATTATTCTTTATGTATTGTTTTAAGAAATTAGTTTTATCTAATGCATTATCAAATATAAGATCAGCAAACTCAACAGCCTTAGGTAAATCATATCTTCCTAATCCATAATAATTAGATCTATTAAATTTAATAATGTCTAATTCTTTTTCTAGTTTTTCAACATCTAAATCTTTATTAGATGCTTTAATCATCTTTAAACATAAGTTAATATAGTTTTGCCATAGAATTGGATCTGTTGTACCATTTCCAAATCTAAACTCAATAGTGTTCTTTTCTTTTCTTCTTGATAGACTATGTAGATTATTAAAGTTTATTCCATGGAATCTATCATATCTTCTATTAATTGCTTTTACACTTTCACATTGTTTTATTTCTTCATAATCTCTTGCTAGTTCAATTGATAAAGGGTGAGCACAAGATATAATTGATTCTCTTGGATTTAATCTATCCATATATCCAAATCTATATAATACATCTTCATAATCAACATATAATAATATTAATTTTAATAGATTATCAAAGTCTTTTAATCCTTGAGCACCAACATGTACATGAGCACCTGCTCTTTCAGATGTTGTGATATTTCTACAATGATTTAAGATATTACATGTTTCTTTTAAGTCTTTCCAATTAATAATATGATCTACTAAAGTAGGAGATACAACTTCTCCTCCTTTTTCAAAGTCAGCTTCTTCAACTACTTTCCATGATACCTTTTCATCAAGAACTGCTTCAACTTCATTTATATCAACACCCTCAAACTCAACTTCTACTCCAAAGGTGTTTCCTTGATCACCTAAAGTATCACGATAAGGTATTTTATAGTTTTCCAAGAAGTCACGATATTCTTTCAAATCTTCTTTTGATAGACCGCCTATATATATATTTTGGCCTTCATCCATAAACACACTTTCCATATGCTTTCCCTCTTCATTCGTACTCGCTTATTATATAATTTTTTAAAGATTTTATCAAATAAAAAAAGATAGTGTTACCTATCTTTTATCTTATTATTTAAGTTAAATAATAGACCTATATATATAAGCACATTTGGCTTCATAAATATATGACCTGAGAAACATGACATAAGGATAAATAATATAAATGATAATAAATATACATTATGTAGTTTATTATCTTTAACTATAAATATCATTACTAATAGGTAGAAAATAATACCTACTATACCTATTATATAAATCATATCAATAATATCTATTTCAGAATCCTTAATTGTTATTGTTCCTACACCTAATAATCTATGTCTTAAATCTTGTTTGCCATAGTCATCCATTAGGTTAGATGCATATGTTAATCTCTTTGAATAAATTACATTATCAATTGTTGATATATTAACATCTTTAATTGAATGAATATTATAATAATCTAAAGTAATCTTTAAATTCTTAGCAATAGGAGTAAAAGGTAAAATAACAGCTCCTACAATTAATATTCCTATAGTTATAACTATCGCATATTTATTAAGTTTAATAGATTTATTAATGATCTTATAAATAAACATTATTAATAAAACTAATATAGCACCTAAGAATAATGTTTTAGTACCTATAAATGTAAATGATAATAATATAAGAATATATAAAATTATTCTTTCATATAATTTATATTCTTTTGAATAAACTAATACAATAGGTAAATAACCTAATAGAATAGCAGATAATTCATTACCACCATAGAATAAGCCAAGTGATGCTTTCTTTGCCTCATCAGGTGCATAAACATTAAAGTTTAATCCTAATAAAGTTGGAACTATTACAAGTAATAAATATGTAACATATACATATACAATCATATTCTTATTAATATCTTTATCATATCTTACAAAGAATAATATAGATATTGGTAAGAATAATATTTTAACAACATTTAATACAGCACTTATACTATGGAAATGTATTGCTGATATTATAAAGAATATAAATGTTATTAATAGTAAGATATAATCTTTCTTATTCTTCTTAAATAGAATATATAATACCATTACTAAAAGAATAGCTAATCTTATAATTGCACTTATAGATGGAATATTATTAAAATATCTAATTTGAAAAGATGCAAATATATCTATAACAGGTTGCATAAATAATAAAATATATATTAAATATTTTTTCATATTATCACCTAATAAAATTATAGAATATTTAAACAATTAAAAAAAGACCCTAAGGCCTTCTTTTATTAGTTTCCAAATGAGTTAACAAAATTGCTAATTAACTTGCTTAAGAATGTTTCTTTAACATCTTTCTTCTTTAAGAAGATAACAACGAAACCAAGTTTAATAGCAGCAACAACATAATCAAATATTGAATCAATCATGTTGATGATTGTCTTAATTGGAGTTAAGCAATATCTGTAGAATCCAGATACATCTAATGGTTTACTTAAGTATGAATCAATGAATTCAACTAAACTATTAATAATAGTTAAGAATAATCCATATAGATTTACTAATAAGTCCCAACCAGCTGTTAAGATAAACATAGCTACAGCAAATGATAATACTCTAACTAATACTTTCTTGAAGTCTTCAATATCACAGAATATTAATAGTAATACAGCAATTGTTAATGTAGTACCAATACCTGCAAATAAAGAAGCAACTAATAATCCAGCAGCTACTCCGTTTGACACTTTAACCTTATTCATTCTTCATCTATCCCTTCTATAATAATTATAAAATAACAAAAAAATAATTACAATAATAATTGTAATTATTCATCAAAAATCGCATCTAAATAATAGATTGGTTTTCCATCTTTAACACATTTATTCTCCCAATCAGTTGGTATATTAGATATTGGATTTTCGTCATTATATAAATCTAATGATACTCTTTTAAAAGTATACCAATATTGAGATAATGTTTCCAAACTATATTGGAATAAACCTTTATTATCTGTTTTTAATATTATATGTTTATTCTTCTTAAAGATTCTATCATATAGTTTTAAATAACCTACATGAGTAAATCTTTTCTTTTCATCTATTGGTTTAGGCCATGGTTCAGAGAATGTTAAATATATAGTATCTATCTCTTTACCAAATATATTTATTATATCAGTAGCATCTCCACATATAAGTTTTAAGTTAGGTATATTTTGAGAACCTATCTTTTGAACTGCAGTAGCTGTTTGAGATTCATTTAACTCTAATCCTATAAAATTGATCTTAGGATATTTTTTAGCCATCTCTATAATAAACTCTCCTCTACCCATACCTAATTCTAAGTGTATTGGATTTTTATTACCAAATGCTTGCATCCATCTATTCTTATTTGAGTTAGGATTCTTAATAACATACTTAGAATTATTAAGTATATTCTTAGCATCTCTTACAACATTATATTCCATATAATCCACCTCTTTAATTATTCTTATTATATATATTTATATTATTAAAATCAAATTATTAATCTTTTATCTTAAGACTCTTTAAATACTCTTTATGTTCATCTGTAACTCTATAACTTTCAATTGCTTTTTGAATTGTTCTATTGTGAGTCCACTTATCTAACTTATTATTTTCTATATATTTAATAGTAGCATAATATTGTTTAGCTAATGCTGTAGCATAGAACCATGCTCTCATCATATTAACATAGTATTCATTAGATTTAATCTTAGATATGATATCTAAATAATCTACTTTAAAATCATCATCTAAATAATATTGCATTAATGCACATATCCCAAATCTAATAGTATATGTTTCTTTTGATTTAATCCATTTATATATTTCATCTATAAGTTTATCTCTATTCTTCTTAAATATTTTAGGACTCATTTGATCACATGTAGCCCAGTTATCTACATAAGGCAAAAACTCATTTATATATTCTATACATTTATCATAATCTTTTATTTCAGAAATAATAAATGCATGTAATTGATTCTCATCAAAATATTTATGTGGTAAATCTTTCAAGAATAATTCATAATTACCACTTTTATATAATTCTTTTGCATATTTTCTTAAATCAGGAGTTCTTATACCTATGAAATAATCAATAGGAACATTAGGTATTAATTTACTTTGAAAATCTCTATATTTTATATCTTGTAGTTTAAATAAATCATCAATAATACTCATATATTCATCTCCTAATAAAATTATAACATAAAAAAATAAAAGCAAGATATCTTGCTTATTAATTATTTTATATTTTTAGTAATACTCTAAATCCTCTATTTGAATAATATGATTCAGCACCATTATGATATATAAAAGTCCTATTATATTTTTTATCACCAAATAATGCTCCACCCAATTTCCTAATTTCCTTTGGAGTTAATATCCAGCTTGAAGATTTTAAATCAAAATCTCCAAGTGATTGAAGATATTTATATTCTATTTCATCTAATACTTTTACCTTATTATTATTTGCTTCTGTTATAATGTCCGAATTTGGTTTATTACTTTTTCTACTATTCAAAGCATCTATATCATAACAAAAACTTCTTCTTCCAATGGGAGATTCTATTGAAGTATCACAATAAACATACTTATCATTTTCTTTATCATACATTATAACATCTGGTTCTCCACCTGTTTCTTCCATATATCTTAAAGAAAATAATGCTTCATTATTTAGTCTTTTAAAAACATCATTCCAATTAATTCCTTTATGCATAATTTCATTTTTAATAAATCTTTTTTCTAAAATTGATATTAATTCCTCATTACTCATATTACACCTCATAATAGTTTATTATTACTTAAAATTATACCATAATCTTTAAAAATATAAATAATCGCAATATTACTATTTTCCGAACATACAAAAAAGACTAGATTTCCTAGTCTTATTTATTTAATTACTTATTGTTTTTTTGCTTTGATTGTGGCTTGAGATTACACCCAACTAAAAGCTCCAAATCCTACGAGTTTCCGTATTGTTTTTGACTAAATATTTATTAATCGGAATATCCTAATCTTACGATGCATTTTATTTTAAATAATCTTTTAAAAATTTTTCTATCTTATCAAATGGTATTTTATCTTTTTGATCATATAAATCTGTATGAGTTGCTCCTGGTATAACTACTAATTCTTTATTGCTAGTATATTTAGAATCTTTAATCATATTATCATAAGCATCTTTTCCCATATAAAATGAATGAGCTTTATCTCCATGAACAATCATTACAGCACTTCTAATCTCATTAGAATAATGTAATAATCTTACATTCATCATTGAAGTACTAGATTGTATTGCCCAACCTCCATTTGAATTTAAACTTCTCTTATGATATCCTCTTGGAGTTTTATAATATGCATGATAACCTTGTAAGAATTCAGGAGCATTTTCTGGTAACGGATCGATTACTCCACCAGCTAGAGCATATTCTCCATTCTTATAATCTTCATTTCTTTGATTGTTTAAATTAACTCTTTGTTGGTATCTTGCTTCTTCATTATCTTGTTCGTCAAAATATCCATTTCCAGCAACTCTAGACATATCATACATAGTTGATACGATAGTAGCTTTTATTCTTGTATCAATACATGCAGTTTGAAGCGCCATTCCACCCCAACCACAAATACCTATAATTCCAATACGCTCAGAATCAACATTATCTAAACTAATTAGATAATCTACTGCTGATTGAAAATCTTCTACATTGATGTCAAAAGATGTCATATATCTTGGTTCTCCACCTGATTCACCAGTAAACGATGGATCAAATGCAATTGTTAAGAATCCTCTTTCAGCCATTTCTTGAGCATATAATCCACTTGACTGCTCTTTTACTGCTCCATAAGGACCACTTACAGCTAAAGCTGGTAGTTTACCTTCATAATCTTTTGGCTCATACATATCAGCTGCTAATGTAATGCCAAAATGATTTTTAAATGTTACTTTTTTGTGATTTACTTTATCACTTTGAGGGAATACTTTATCCCATTCTTGAACTAAATTTAATTCTTCTTTCATCATATTCCTCCTAATTATCAATAAATATTATACCACAAATTATCAAACTATAATGTTCGCAATATTGCTATTTTACGATAAAAAAAGATGTATTTAAACATCTTTTTTTCTAATATCAAAACTGTTTCAACATGCCTTGTATGCGGTCAACAAACATATCATAATATCTTATATCTTACAATCATTTTAGATTAAGAATAATGCTAAAACATCTGCTAAGAAATGTGGTATCCAACTACACCATGCATTATCTGTTTCTTTAAATACCAATCCAAATAATGATGAATCAATAAATACAAATAATAAATCATATGCTACTATTATAAAACTTCCTGCACTATAATGTCCTAATGCAAATAATAAAGATGTTACAATTATTGATAGTATATAATGTATTTTTTTAGAAGTTTGCTTTTGAAAAAATCCTCTCCATGCTATTTCTTCTCCCAAAGTAAGAACTGCCAATGTTAAAATAGTTCTCATTAAATCAGTTGATGTGGCAAAATTAATTCTATCTTTTAAATGATTATTGAATTCTGGAATGAATTTATTTGCAATTATAGTACATAGTATAACTGATATAAATGGTAAGAATGCATATATAATTGACTTAGGATGATCTTTAAAATCTTTAAATATAGTTTTAATATTTAATCCTTCATCTTTCGTTTTATTTGCTTTTCTAGTAACAAAGAAAGCAACTACTCCAACAATAACTGAAATACCAGAAAGTTTTAACACTTCTCCATCAATTTTAATATTCAATAAATTTGTTAATGATAATATAGCAATTACTATTAAAAATATTACTACACTTTTATTCCCTTTATTCATTTTTTCAACTCCTCTATTAAACATTATACCACGAATTTTTAAAATTAAATTACTTCGCAAGATTACTATATTGCGATTAAATAAGTTTCGAATTTACAAAAAAACTTATCTAAAAACGTATCTAAAGTTTTCCTATTTTCCGATTGCCGGGTTCAAATAAATCTATGTCTTCTATGTTAATGTCACTCATGTTAAATGATTTAAAGAAATTACTTCGTATTCCATTTAAAAGATCTTCTACAGCAATATTATCTTCCCATGTAGGATTTAGTTCATTTTTTATACCACTTGGCCAGTCATATAAATGAAACCCACCGTTTTCTCCAATTCCCCATCTTCCATGTACAAATGCATTTCTAATCCTATTTACAGGCAATATTTTCTCACCACACTCAAAGTTTTCTTGAGAATCAACTGTTCTAAAATAAAAACTAGCTAGAAGAGCTATATTATTCATATTTCTAGCCTCTAAATCCGATATATATTTTAAAATCAAATTAATTGTATCTGTATTATTTCCAAAACTATCATATAATAAATTTCCAGTTTGTTTTTTTCCATAATTACGCATATATTCATCTACTTTTCTTTGCATATATAAATTATATTCACTATTTGAATTATCCCAGTTGGATATAAAATTATCATAAATAAGTATGTTTTCATTTTGATTAAATGCAGCTTTATATATTCCAATTGGCAATATTATTCTCATATAATAGATAATAAAATCAGTTAATAGTTTTCCATTCGATAAAACATCCGTGCGGCCTGCTATTTCTTTAAATTTTCTAAGCATTTCTTTTTTTTGCGTTTTTGTTAATTCATGTACTACTTTTTCAGCACCAAATTGATTGGCTTTTTCTAACATTATTTTTTGAAAATTATTACTATCTACTCTAGATAAAGCAGCCTTATATTCCAAAGAATTCCCATCAACTATCTTTTGCGTATATAAAAATCTCACATAATTAAATCTGTCAAAAAAGGAAGACAAATCGTTTGGATCTATATCTTTTGAGTTATCTATTTCCATACCTGTTGTTGAATATGTACTAGATGAAAGATTAATATATTTTACTAAAATTTCAATATCATTTTTGGGAATTATTAAGTTTAATGGCTTAGGTTTTGTTCCTTTCATGTCAATTATTATATACTGTCCATCTTTTGTGATTTTATATAATTCATTAATATTACTATGAGAAAAAGCATCTCTTAAAAATTTCAAAATATTTTTCCCGCTAAAAATTTTTTTGTCTTTTTTATCAACAAACCATCTTTCTGGTATTTCTATATTTTTGGCTTCTATATAATCAAAAACTTCATCTTTCGTTAAAGAAAATGCATCTATATATCTTAAAATTGAAATAATATTTATCATTTTGTCATAGTTCTCTTTTGTTGCTTTTGGACCATTTTTTAAACTCCTATTTAATTCATTTAAAGTTCTTATATAATTTGTCTTGTATGTATCCTGAGGAAACCTTGAATTCATATCAAGAAAGTATGTATTTAATATTAAATATAATATTATATCTGCTTTGTTTAAAGTCTTCTCCTCCATTATATCAACTCCTATAATTAATTATAACATAAAAGAACGAATTCTCATCCGTTCTATATATCTTAATATTACGATTACTTTATTTAATTAATTTTTCAAATGCATTTGCATTTAATATTGTATTTGAAACAAATTTACCTTTATAAAAGTTTGCCCAGTTATTAAATACACATGGAGCATTCTTTGCTTTCTCTAATGAGTCTATTTTTATAAAGTTTAACTTAATTTCCTTATCTTTTGCATAATCAGATAATTCTTTTACTTCATATTCTACATATGGGCATTCATTAGAATAGTAAATAGTGAAATCTTGACTATCTATTTCCATCTTACGAGCACTATCACTAAATTTAGGTGTTTCTTTATCATCAAATTGTAATGCCATTAATTCATAATCATTAATTGTATCTACTACTTTAAATCCATAGTGTTCAAAGAACTTCTTATCTCCAATAAATGGTTTCTTCTTTTGTGATACTAATGTACATATACCACTCATTTTTTTCTTTTTAGCATCTTCAATAGCATATTCTAATAATTCTTTACCAATACCTTTTCCTTTAAAACTACCAGCAACCCATAAACAGTAAATATGCATATAATTTTTACCGTTAATAGGAACCCAAGCTGTTTCTATTGGTTCATATTCAATAAAGATTTTACCTCTTGCATTTAGCTTTCTAAATACATGACCATCCTTTATTTTACTTTTAATCCATTCTTTCTTTTTATCAACACCATCTTGATGTTTAGGATCTCCTATAGCACAACAAATATGCTCTTCATCAATATTCTTTTCATCTAAATTAATGTACTCATTCATACTCACACCTCTATATTCATTATAGCACAAATTTTTACTATTTTTTTCTTACTTGCTTCTTCGGAATACTACTATTTTACGATTAAAAAGATGTCTTTTAAACATCTTTCTTTTCTAAAACCATAAGGCTTTCAACATGCCTAGTATGCGGTCAACGAACATATCGTAATATCTTAATCTTGCGATTATTCTATTAATTAAAAATCTTTTTCTTATTATTTATTTTAACTAGAACTAGTGACATTATTACTAATATAATTGATGTTACTAAACTACCAATAATATTTTCATTAATTATATATATACCACTTAATGAATTTACAATACAATGAAATAATACACATAAACATACACTATTAGTATTTTTTCTAATACTTGCTAAAGCAAAAGCTAAACCTAATACACTTATACCAAAAGCAAAATAGTTTTGTCCATATTGGGCAACTCCTTGAATAAAGAATAAAGGTAAATGCCATATCCACCATATAACACTGACAACTAATGTTGATAAAAGAAAATTATGTTTCTTTTCTAATTCAGATTGTAAAATATATCTCCATCCAGCTTCTTCTAATCCACCACCAATTAACATTATGGGTATCATAAGAACAATTGCATATAAAGGAAAACCACTTTCATATCCTGAAATAAATATTTGAGGTAAAATATATACTACACCTAAAAATATCACCATTAAATAGGATAATAGATTATGTTTGAAATCAAAAATATGTTTAACCCAATCTTTAAATCCTTTAATTTGCTTGTTTTTCTTTAGTGATATATAAGAAGCAATAGTTGGAGACCAGCCTCCAATCAAATATGGAACATATAATAATAGATTATCTTTTAATATAATTCCATTTATACTGCAAACTATTAATGTTCCCCAACAAATAATCATTATTAAAAATGTAATTGATAAATAATCTTTAATTAATTTATTCATATAATCAACTCCTTCTAATATATTATATCATTCTTTTTATCTTTCTTGCTCATCGGAATACTACTATTTTACGATTAAAAAAAGATGTCTTTTAAACATCTTTCCTTTCTAAAACCATAACTGTTTCCACATGATATGTATTAGGAAACATATCAAGACCATATATCTTTTTAATATTATAATGTTCTTTTAATATATTTATATCTCTAGCTAATGTCATTGGATCACATGATACATATCCAATCATATTAGGTTTAATCTTAATTATATCTTTAATAGTTTTATCATTTAATCCTGATCTAGGTGGATCAACAATAATAATATCTATCTTGTCATTTATTTTATTTAACATAACTGATGTATCATCAGCATAATATTTATAATCTTTAACACCATTTAATTTAGCATTATCATTTGCATCTTTAATAGCATTAGCTATCTTCTCTATGCCTATTATTTTTTTAACCTTATCTTTCATAGATATTCCCATTACACCTGAACCACAGTAAAGGTCTAATAAAGTATTACCTTCTAAATAATTATTTAATATCTTAAATATTTCATTAGCAATATAATTATTTATTTGAAAGAATGAATTATATGATACTTTAAAATTATAATCACCTATTTTATCTTTAAAATATGATTCACCATATACTACTTTATCATTAATGATTATACCTACAATATTCTCAGGTATATCATCATGTAATTCATATTTACTAGTGTTAATAACTAATAAGATATCATCATTATAATTAGTTCTTATAGTTATATCTCCATCATATATATAAATAAAACTATGATTACCTATTATCTCATTAATTGTATTGTTAGCAAGTAAACATCTATTAATATATACATCATCATGGGAATCTTTATTGTAATAAGAAAACTTATTCTTATTAACTCTTAAAGTTATCTTATTTCTATAGAATAAATCTTTATTAGATTCTATTAGTTTAATCTCAGTATCAATACCAGCATATTTAAATAATATATCTTTTAATCTATTCTTCTTAAATTCCATTTGTTTATCAAATGGCATATGCATTAAAGTACATCCACCACATTCATTTATATAAGGACACTTAGGTTGTATTCTATCTTGTGATGATTTAATAATATTTATAACTTTAGCTAAATAATATTTAGATGTCTCTTTAATAATTTCTACTTCTACTTCTTCATCTATTAATGCATTATAAACAAATACTATCTTATTATTATAGTATGAAATACCTCTACCTTGATTATCAATTTTATTAATTGTTAGTTTTGTATGCATATAATTTATGAACTTCTTTCTTATTTATTTCTCTATAATTACCAACAGGCATATCATCAATTAAGAATCCATATCTAGATCTATGAAGTTTAATAACCTTATAACCTAGAGCACCAAATACTCTCTTAACTATATGATTTCTACCTTCAATTATAGTTATTTCAACTGTTGCATATTTATTATTTGATTTAACTTTTACTCTAGTAGGCTTACATACTCTACCATCTATATCTACACCTTGTTGTAATTTATAGATATCTTCTGTTTCTATTTTCTTATTAAGTTTTGCTATATATGTTTTTTCTATATGGAAAGAAGGATGAGTTAATAAGTTATCTAACTCACCATCATTAGTTAAGATGATTAAACCAGTTGTATTATAATCTAATCTACCTACAGGATATATTCTTTTATCTGTATCAATTAAATCAGTTATGATTGGTCTATTCTTTTCATCCTTTAGGGAACATATATATCCTTCAGGTTTATTAAGTAAGAAATAAACTTTTTCTTCTGCTTTAATTTCTTCACCATTAACTATAATTTCATCTTCATGTGTTACTTTCATACCCAAAGTAGCTACTTCACCATTAACAAATACTTTTCCTTGTTTAATTAACTCTTCTGCTTTTCTTCTTGAAGTATAACCTGCTTCAGATATAACTTTTTGTAATCTTTCCATATCAACACCACCTAACTAATAAATGGAAAAAAGATATGTTATTCATATCTTTTATTTACTTTTCTTTTTTTCAGCCTTTTTAGCTTTAGAGTTTTTAGATACATGTTTTCTCTTTTTAGCTTTTGGTTGAGGCATTTCTATTTCTTCCTCCTTAACTTCAATCTTCTTAGGTTCTGCTTTAGCCTTTTTAGGTTTTGGTTCTTCTGTTGTTTCTTCAACTTTTCTAGTTGCTTTCTTAGGAGCAGCCTTCTTAGCTGATTTAACTTCTTTCTTTTCTTCCTTAACCTCTTTCTTAGGTTCTTCCTTCTTATCTTCTTTTACTTCAATCTTCTTTTCTACTTTTTCTTCTTTAACTGGAACTCCCTTAGTTTCTTCAATTAAGAATTTATTAATTGTAGATGATTGAATTCTGCTCTTTTGAATAAGTAAGAATACAGAGAATACAATTATTACTCCATCAACAACATAAGACCATACAGGAACTGATAATATAAATGCATCAAATATTGCACTTATAATACCATATGTTAATCCTATAATACCTAATACTAACATTCTTGTTAATAATGACATATAACTCTTATTTCTATCACTAAAAGCTATATATCTTTTCTTAGCTTCCTTCTTTTCTTCTTTTGATAATCTTTGGTATTTATTCTTCATAATTTCCACTTCCTTTAAATCCCTTTTGATATAATTTCATCTTTACTCTTTTATCTAATTCATATCCAGAGTATTTTTTAGATAATTGATTATAGATCTTTACTTTCTCTTTTTCATATATCTCTTTATCTATTATATCATATCTATTTAATATACTTAATATATCTTCTTTATTATATCCTAAGTTTACTAAATATAATATTATTTTATTCTTTAATACATATGATGAATCTTTTTTATTTGTACTTATTCTCTTAGATATAATTGTATCTATTCTATCATTCCAAATATCACTTGATATAGTATTTAATTGATTATCTATATCTTCGCCTTTATAACCTAGATTCATTAATTCTTCTTTTATTATAATAGGTCCTTCATGAGATAGGTTTATTCTATCATTTATGTATGCTTTTAAATATAATTCTTCATTCAAAAAATTATTATCATATAATAATTTAATTGTTTTATTAATTATATTATTTGGTATATCTTTCTTTTTTAAGTATTCTCTTATTTCTTTTTCACATCTCATCTTTCTATTAATATATTTAATAGATTCATAGTAAGATGTTAATTCATCATTTGATGATAATACTTCATCCAATTCTTTTTTAGTTATATCTTTTTTAGTTAATAAATGATACTTAATAATTATATCATCATATAATTTATATTCATCATCATCTATAATAACTTTATATTTATTAGTTTTATCTTTAATAAACTTTTCTATCTTCATGATAACACCTTCAAATGTATTATACTTATAACAAAATAAAAAAAGCAAGATAAATCTTACTCTTATAATCCTAATAAAATAGTTGCTATTTTAAAATATATTATTAAAGAACATGCATCTACAATTGTTGTAATAAAAGGAGATGCCATGACTGCTGGGTCAAATCCAATTCTTTTAGCTATAATTGGTAATGATGATCCAATAAACTTAGCAACACATACTGTTAATACTAAAGTACCACATACAACAAATGCTATAGTCATCTCAACTTTATCTAGTAACATTAGTTTAGCAAAGTTAGCAATAGCAAGTGTTATACCACATAATAAAGACACTCTTACTTCTTTCCATATAACTTTAAATGTATCTTTAAATTCTATTTCATTTAAAGATAAACTTCTTATAACTGAAACTGATGCTTGAGATCCAGCATTACCGCCTGTATCCATAAGCATTGGTATAAATGCAGTTAATACTACATATGATGCTAAAGCTGATTCAAAGTGTGTAATAATACCACCTGTAAATGTAGCAGAAATCATAAGTAATAATAACCAAGGTATTCTCTTATAGAATGTTTCAAATACACCTGTATTCATATATGATTTATCTGTTGGAGTGATGGCTGCCATCTTTTCGATATCCTCTGTTGCTTCTTCTTCGATAACGTCGATGATATCATCAATTGTGATGATACCAACAAGTCTGTTTTCCATATCAACAACAGGCATTGATGAGTAGTCATAATCTTGGAACATATCTGCAACTTCCTCTTGGTCCATTAAAGTTGGAATCATATGTTCAACATCATGCATAACATCATCTATTAACATCTCAGGATCATTTATTAATATATCTTTAACTGTTACATAACCAAGCAAGTGTCTTTCATTATCAGTAACATAACAACTATCATATGTAACAAAGTCATCTTTTTGTTTTCTTATCCTCTCTATTGATTGTCTAATAGTTAAACCTTTTTTAAGATGAATATATTCCATAGCCATTAAAGAACCAGCTGAGTTGTCTGGATATCTTAATAACTTATTAATTGTAGCTCTTGTTTCTTTAGACACATTAGTTAATAACTTAGATATCATAACTGCAGGCATCTCATCAAAAAGGTCTGCTAAGTCATCTGAATACATATCTTCAATTAAGAAAGTTGCTTCTTTATTTGATAAGGCATTAATTAATTTCTTTTGTACTTCATCTTCCATGTTTGTAAAAACGTCTGATGCAATATTTTTAGGAAGTAATCTAAAAGCTTGTATTAATCTATCTTCAGGTAAATCTTCAATCAACTCTGCAATATCGAATTCATTCATATCATTATAAATATTTTTAATATCAGAGTATTTCTTATTAGTTAATAATTCTTCAAAATAATTTAAATCCATATTAACAACTCCCTTCAAGGCTTGATTATTATATCACGATTTTATTATAAAACACAAAAAGAAATAAACATATATTTTAAGTAAAATAAAAAGAGAGTTAACACTCTCTTTTCACAAGTAAATTATCCTTGATATTTAGCATCACCAAATGCTAATAAAGCCCAACCAATTGGAGCAACAAACATTAATAATAATGCAGTTAATATTCCTTTACCAAATGCCTTAGCAAATTTGATTGGAACATAAATACACATAAAGATGTTTGCGATTGGAATGATATATAAAAGAATCATCCAAACTGGAATATGAGCTATATCTAATTCAACAATAACGTTGAAAATTGGAATTATAGCTGCCCATCCTTGGCGTCCTGCTTTTTTGAATGTCATCCACATACAAACAAGTTGGAAAATACCAACTGCTAATGCAATAATATAAACAACAGCAGAAGCACCAGTAATCATTGTATTAACATCATCCATATTCAAATCGTTTCCTTTCTATTTTTATTAAAACACATTTTGTGTACTATATCAATAAAAAATACATCAGTTATCTTGATGTATTTTTAACATATTCACTTGGAGTATTTACTACACCAGTAAATAATAAAGTATTGTTTTTCTTATCTCTTATCATATATAAGAAAGGTTTGTTGAAAGATATATTAATTATATCATATTCTTCTCTTATTGCAGTTGCTTTATCTAATCCAAAATAAGTAACAGCTGCAGCTTTAGTTCCCTTTTCATTTAAATCTATATATGTTTTGTGAATAGCTGTTGATACATATAGATTTTCTATACCAACCTTCTTCATATAATTTCTAGCAATAATATTTGTAAAATCTGCATTCTTTTCATCAAAAGCATCAGTCATGCCCATGTCCTTTAACATTTCCATAAATTTATTATAATCATATGAATAAGAGAACTTAGGTAAACCTAAATTAATATGTAGACTTCTACTAGAAGATCTTTTACTTTCTTCTAATGTTTCAAATTCTTTCTTATCTAACTTTTTAATATATTCATCAATATTTTCATCTGGCATTATTGCTATGAATTCAAGATTTGTATCATCCTTATATGGAATAATAATTCCTTGAGCTTTTTTAGACTTAATATAATATGCTCCATCATCAGATTCATAACTATTATGCATCATATTAACATTCATCTTTGTTCCATCTTTTTTAGTGAACTCTGCATTTCTAGTTGCTGCTCCATCAAATGGTTGTTTCCATTCAACATCTATAGCGATAGCATTAGCTAAACCTAAAACAAAATCTTTACTTATATCATTTAATAAAGTTGGTATCATTCCATCAGTTTTTTCATTAACCCATTTATTAATTACTTCTGGAGTATCGAACTTATCATATAATAATTCAGCTTTATGATTATCTTTTAATAATTTAACATAGTTATTTTCTATAACATCTTTGTATTGATCTTTTATAAATACACCATTTGCATCTTTAACTGAATTGTTATTAATAGCTTTTGTGTTATTTCCAATTAACTTTTCAATTTGGGCTTTTGTGTTTCCACTTGCTCCATCTTTTAACATAGCCATTGCTTGTTCCATTGAATATGGTGAAACTAAATAATTATCATTATTCTTTTCATTAGTTCTTTTTAATACTTCAAGATTAAAATCACTTTCAATAATTACTGTTCTTTCATGTTTATTATATTTATTCATTATAAATAAGTATAAAACAAGTGTTATTACAGTTATAATAAGAAATACACTACAAATAAAAACTACTTTATTGTTTCTCATATATCCTCCTATTTAAATATATTTATTATAAAATCTATTATACTTTGATTATAACATATAAAACCAAATATTACTCCACATACAGCACCAGTTAAATGTCCATAGTGGGCTACTCCATCTTTATGAAATAACTGTCTTACTTCATCTATAAAATAGAATAGTATTATAAACACTAATGTTAATGGAATCTTATCAGACATATTAACAAATGCTGATAAAGCAATTAACATAAATACTATATTTGATGCTCCCATAATTCTATACTTACCTATTATGAAATTTATAATAGCAGTCACAAATGCAGTTATTAATATCATGATAAGAAGATTAAGACTTCCATATTTTTCTTCTATCATAGGACCAAGTAATAATATCTTTAAAAAGTTTGAACTAAAATGCATCCAATCTCTGTGTCCTAATATATTAGTAAAAAATCTAATCCATGTAGTAGGTTTTAATAAAGATGCTCTTTCACTTGAAAACAAGAAATTACTTTTACCTCTAGTAAACCATCCTATTATTAATACAATGAAAGATAGTATAAAGAATGTTAAAGTAACATATGCATTATATTCAAAATATTTAAATACCTCACTCATATTATCACCTATTATAATTATAACATAAAAAAGAAGAATACTATTTATCCTTCTTTTTAATTTCTTTAATCTTATATAATAAATTAATTGCTTCTATAGGTGTAGTATTAAGTGGATCTATTTTATCTATAAAGTCATCTAATTCAGATGATTTCTTATGTTCAAAATCCATACTTATTTGTTCTACATGTGTATCTCTACCCTTTTTCTTAGAATTATCTTCATACACATTAAGTATTGCTCTAGCATTTTGTAATACTTCATCAGGTAATCCTGCAAGCTTAGCTACATGAATACCATATGACTTATCTACAGCACCATCCATGATCTTATGTAAGAACACTACATTGCCATCTTCTTCTCTTGCTTCAACATGAACATTCTTAATAGATGGTATTCTCTTATCTAAATCAGTTAACTCATGATAATGTGTACTAAACATAGTCTTACATTTAACTTTCTCTGAAATGTATTCAAGTATTGCTCTAGCTAAAGACATACCATCAAATGTAGCAGTACCTCTACCTAACTCATCAAATAAAACTAATGATTTATCAGTTGCACCGACTAAAGCATTTTTAGCTTCAATCATTTCAACCATGAAAGTAGATTCACCAGATACTAAATCATCTGATGCACCAATTCTTGTAAATATCTTATCAAAGATTGGTAATGTTGCTTCATCAGCTGGTACAAATGAACCCATTTGAGCCATGATAACAGTTATAGCTAGTTGTCTCATATAAGTTGATTTACCTGACATATTAGGTCCAGTTATTAATAATGTATTAGTATTTTCATCCATCAATATATCATTCTTAATATATTGATTATTAGATACTACTTCTACAACTGGATGAGATCCATTTTTAATATCTATTATTCTCTTTTCAGTTAATGTAGGTCTAACTAAATGTTGTTCTTCAGATACTATTGATAATGAAGATAATACATCTAGTTCAGCTAAGATTCTTGCCGACTCTTTTAACTTAAATATTTCTTTTTTAATTCTTTCTCTTATTTCAGTAAATAAATTATATTCAAGTTCAATAATCTTTTCTTCAGCATTTAAAATTAATGCTTCTTTTTCTTTTAACTCAGGTGATATATATCTTTCAGCACCTGTTAATGTTTGTCTTCTTTCCCAATTTAGGTTCTCAGGTACATTAGCTATTTGTCCTTTAGTTATTTCAATGTAATAACCAAATACTTTGTTATAACCTACTTTAAGATTATTAATTCCTGTTTCTTGTTTTAACTTTTCTTCTATAGAAGAAATAAAGTTCTTTCCACCTTTTCTTATTTCCTTAAGTTCATCTAATTCTTTGTTATATCCATCTTTAATTAGATATCCTTCTTTAACAGTTATAGGTGGTTCTTCATATATTGCTTCTTCAAGTAAATTATATAATTCTGAATGATCATTTAGTTTTAACTTATAACCTAATTCATTTATTATTCTAGTTATATCAGGTAATACTTTTAAACTATTCTTAATTTGAAGAACATCCCTTGCATTTAAATTACCACATGAAACTTTTCCACATAATCTCTCTAAATCATATACTTCATATAAATCATTTCTTAATTCATCTCTTAACATAAAATTCTTATTTAAAGAATCAATATAATCATATCTTTGATTAATATCATCTATATCTTTTAAAGGATTCATTAAGAAGTATTTAAGCATTCTTGCACCCATGGCAGTTTTAGTTTTATCGAGTAACCAAATAAGTGAATACTTTCTTTCTTTTAATCTAATAGTTTCAATTAATTCAAGATTACGTACTGTATGTACATCCATCTCTAAGTATTTATCTTTCTTAATAATATTAACATGAGATAAATGAGATAAATCTTTTAATTGATCTGTATGAAGATAATATAATAAATGTTTAATACCATATATTATTCTTTCATCTTCTATATCTTCATATATACTACTATATTCATCTTCAAGTATATTATCTTCTATAGATATATTAATACTATAATTATTCTTTAATACATTAAGTAAATCTATAGGAAATTCATTTGTAATAACTACTTCTTTAACATTTATATTTAACAATTCATTTATAAGTTCATCTTCATTATGATTAATATAACAAGAGTTGACTTCACCTGTTGAGATATCTATATAAGTTAATAGATATGTATATTGTAAGTCTTCAACTGATGCTATATAGTTAAAGTCTTTGTCATTTAAGAATTCTAAGTCTACCATAGTACCACGAGTCACTACTTCAACTACTTCTCTTTTAACCATACCTTTAGCCGTCTTAGGATCTTCCACTTGTTCAACTATTGCAACTTTATATCCTTTATCTACTAGCTTTTCAATATAACTCTTAGCAGAATGATGAGGTACTCCACACATAGGTACTCTTTCTTTTAATCCTGCATTCTTACCAGTTAATGTTAGTTCTAATTCTCTTGATGCTATTTCTGAATCTTCAAAAAATAATTCATAAAAGTCACCTATACGATAAAATAATAAAGTATCTAAATATTTATCTTTAATCTCCATGTATTGTAACATCATAGGAGATAATTCAGATCTATTAACCTCACTTCTTATCATATTAACCACCTGTACTACCTATTATATAATTTTTTAAACAAAATAAAAAGAACTAATTATAGTTCTTTAAATCTTCAAGTACTTGATCAAAAGTATCTGCTTTTAATAATTTAATATTATAATGGTTTTCTTTAATCACTTGTTCTGCTTCTTCATAGTTTGCAGATGGCACAATAAATAAATCAACTTTATTCTTTGCAGCTCCTTTAATCTTATATTTAACACCTGCAATTTCACCTACCGAACCATCTATTTCTATTGTTCCAGTTCCAGCTATCTTCATGCCTTTAGTTATATCTTCTTCTACAAGTGCATCATATATTGATAAAGCCAATATTAAACCACCTGATGAACCAGATTCTTTTTTATCTTCTTTATATTTTATATCTGGTTCTTTATCAAAGTCATATGAAAGAGTAAATATAATATGTAACATATTATCATCTAACACCTTTGATTTAGTTGAAACTTCTTTATTATTTCTTAATACTGTTATAGTAACTTCATCATCCTCAGAATGATTATCAATACATGTCTTTATATCATCAAAATCATTAATGTCTAAATCATCACATTTAAGTACTTCATCGCCAATTGATAAACTTGATGATGCTTCTGGATATTTATAATAAACAAATACATGATTCTTAATAATATCTATCTTCTTTTCAGCTTTAGTATAAGCTGTAAGTGTTGCAAGTGAGATGGATTGTTTCATTAACAAATCACTGCGTTTTAATCTATCATTAATAGTTTCATTATCAGCTGTTATATCTTCATTCTTTACTATATCTTGTGAAGGAACAAGTTTAGCTATCATCAAGTTAAATATAGTTCCTTTTCTATAAGTCACATAAGTCATATTAAATGAACCTTTGGATTCATATAATTTATTACTTAATCTCTCTCCAACATTATCTAATCCACCAGGTGAATAAACTGAATAATCTAATTCAATAAACTCACATGCAATTAAACCTAATAGAATGATATAGATAATTATAAATATTATATTGTTTTTTATAAATGCTAACACCTTCTTCATATTAATCACCTATATACTTTAGTGCTTTACTTATAAAATCTTTAAAAGTAATTACTAATATTCCTCGATAATTACAACTATAATTATGATATAATTCTAAAGTTCTTTTTGGTGGAATAATACTACAATTATCTAAATAATATTTTGTTAATGGTTTCATCCATTCAAATAATTCATCCTTAATATCTAAATTATAATTAACTTGATACATATAATATAAATACATAATAGCTGTTGTTGATATATCAGTGATAACATATCTATCAAATCCGCATTCAATACCTTTATTGATAGCGTACATAGTATTCTCAACAAAACTTTTAAATGTTCTATACTCTTCATTTTCATCTTTATCATGAGTTAAAGACTTATCATTAAACTTATAAAAATATGTAGGAGTATTAGAATACACATACTTTGGTTGAGACATTAATACTATTTCATGGAATGATGAATCTTCATGTCTATATGAATTATTAAATCTAATATTATATTTATCCAAAAGAGATCTTCTATACATCTTTCCATGTAAGCATCTATCATGATCATTATAGTAAGTAATAGATTTATCTGGATTTTCAAATAAAGTTAAACCAATCCCTAAATCTTTTCCATCCATTTTTTTAAGTAAATCACTTATAGCTTTTCTATTAATAAACATATCATCTGCATCAATAAACATTATATATTCATTATTGGATATATCTAACCCTTTATTCCTACATGCACCAGGGCCTGAATTTTTATCTAATCGAGTTAAAGATATATCTAATTTATCTTTAAAATCATCAATTAAATAATCATATGGTTTTTCAGAACAATCATCTACAATATATACTTTTATATCCTTAACTATATCTTGCATACATATAGAAAATAATGTTTTATGAATTGTTTCATGAGCATTATAAGCAGGCATAATTATATCTATCATCTTACTCACCTGCCTTATCTAAAAACTCACCAAATGTAATCGATGGTTTTATTATCATATCTAAATCATATTTCATTAATGAATAACCTAACTGAGATTTATATAAGTCTTTTTGATATTTGAAATGTTCTTTATTATCCATATAATAATTTCTTAAGACCTTAGCATATTTTAAGAAATCCTCTTTACCAAATTCTAAGTAATAATAATAAATTGCATTTAAAGCACCAAAACTTCTTTCAGCAATAATAGATTTATTCTTGTTATTTTTTATACCAAATTCTATAGCTTTAGTAATACTTTCAATATAACTATAAACTCCAGATAAACTAAATTCATGATTATTTCTTCTTGTTATACTATTAGGATTATAATCCCAACAATAAGTTACATAATCCAAATAATTTCTTTTTGGCTCACATAAATAAATACAAGTATTATAATAATTATCTTCATTAGTTCTTATATCATTAAAATGAATATTATTATCCATTAAAAACTCTCTTTTATATATTTTACCGTGTAGATATACTTCATCTATTTCATGTCTATAAGAATCATCTTTTCCAATTTCCATGAATACACTTGAAACTAAATCTAAGTCTTTTTTACTTATCTCATTATATAAATATTCAATGGCATTTGGACAAGCAAAATAATCATCTGAATCAGCAAATACTATATACTTTGAAGTGCTATTCATTATACCTACTTCTCTAGCTGTTCCCGGTCCAGAGTTTTCATCTAATCTGATTGTTTTAATATCTAAATACTTTTTATACTTATTAACTATATCTTCATAATCTTTATCAGATTTATCATCCATAATATATACTGATAGTTTCTCAGCCATAGTTTGATAACAAATAGAATCTAAAGTGCTACATATAGTATCATGAGCATTATAAGCTGGAATAATAACATCAACTAGTTTTTCCATCATTATCACCTTATAAAAATTATAACATAAAAAAAGCAGGTTTATAACCTACTTTTAATGAATGTTAACTGTTATTTCAGTATTATTAGGAACAGCTATAACTCTTTCATCTGAAGTTGTTACAGTTACAGGAACTTTAAATGTACCTTTTCCTAATCCTGCTAAATCTACTGTTGCATATACAGCGCTATCTTGAACTGAATTAATAGCTTCTTGAGTACCCTTTAATATAACTGATATAGTTCTTTCATTTGTTGATGCTTGAGCAGTTAAGTTAGATCCTAAGTTTGTATGAGAAACTATAATACCATCAATTGTTCTTTGCGCTTCTTCACCAACTGTAATACTAATATTAGTCTTAGTTTCACTTAAATATCTAACTCCGTTAACCTTAATTAATTCAACAGACATTTGTTTATTTTCACTTAATCCATCAACATTAACCTTAGCTTCAACTTCAGTTAACTTATCAAGAACATCTTTTTCACCATATACTTCAACATTCTTAACTGATGAAGATATAGATGCAATAGCTTTACCTGATGCCATATTACCTTCTACAACAGTCTTAACTGGTAAAGTAACATGATATGAATCAATAGATACTGTAGCAGATATTCTAGAAGGAACAACTTCTACATTACTTAATCTATTACCATAATCATCATAAGCAACTAATTCTACATCTTCTAATGTTTGAGTACCAGACTCTTTTAATGTTATCTTAGATGTATCAATTAATGCTTTAACTGTAGCTATCTTATTTAAGTTTTCTTGAGAAGACTTAGCAATAACCTCTGATGTATCTAATACTACTTTAGATACAGATAACTTCTTATCTAATTTATTTTGATTTAATAAATCATATGTTAAAGGTTCAACTTCAGATACTTTTTCACTTATCTTAACTGTAATAGTTTGAGGATCAAGTTTATAAGTAACTGATTCAACTGAATGATTATATTTGAATTTAACCTTATGTGTTCCAGGTCCATATCCAGATAAATCTAAATCAACAGCATGTTCACCTAATTGAGTAGCTAAGTATATAGATGACTTAGATCCAATTAATGTAATATCTACTGTATCAGGTACACCTTCAACTACATATAATTCATCATTATAAATTATATTAACCTTTTGACCTTCAATTACTTCTGCTTCCTTTTCAGTCAAATTGATTACTCTTCTATCAACTAAGAAGAATAGTACAATTGCACATACTAGTGAAACATATATTAATATATTAGGTCTATTTAAGATTTTTTCAAATCTAGAACTATTATCCTTTAAGAATCCTCTTAATCTATAAACTAATCTAGATATAGGAGTAACTATAAGGAAATCAATTATTTTATATATACCTTTAAATAACCAAATTATTGGTGCAAATATCTTACTCATCTATAGCACCTTCACTTTCTTCTGCATCTGCTGCATAGAACACATCATTCTTAGGTTTTAATTCATCTAATAACATTGATCTAAATTCATCAATTGTTAAATTGTAATGAAGATAGTTATCACATGCTATAGATATTCTACCTGTTTCTTCAGATACAACTAAAGCAATTGCATCTGTTTCTTCAGCTACACCTAAAGCTGCTCTATGACGTGTACCTAACTTTTTATTAACATTAGGATTCATTGATGTCTTAAATACTGCTCCAGCACATGTTACCTTATCACCTTGAATGATAATACCACCATCATGTAATGGGTTTGGAGGTAAGAATGCTGCCTCTAATAATTGAGAAGTTATATCAGCATATAATTTAATAGCTGGTTGAATATATTCTTGTAATGACATATTTCTTTCAATAACTATTAAAGCACCAATTCTTTCTCTCTTTAAGTGTTCAATAGCAGTCATTATTTCAAATACTACTCTTTCTCTTTCATCAACAGTTAATACCTTATGTCTTCCTAATAATTGAGTACGTCCTACTTGTTCAAGTAAGTTTCTTATTTCTGGTTGGAAAATAACAATTAATGCTATAGGTCCCCAAGAAATTACATACTCTAGTAAAACACCAACTGTATATAGATTTAATAAATTACTTAATAACTTAATTAATATAATAATTACTACACCCTTAAATATAAGGACCATCTTAACATTATTCTTAATATTCTTAAATAAAATATAGAAGAATGTCCAAACGATACATATATCTAATGTCTTAGTAATGTATGCCCATATTGTTGCAAATGGAATCATTTTATCACATCCCTTTTTAAATTATACCATAGATAACATAATTAAAAAATGCTCTAAGAAGCATTTCTTAAATTTATTAATCTCTAATATCATTAATAATTATACATATATAATACATATTTATCAATAACTATATATTGAAAATAATTCGTAATAAATGTTATAATTTAATAAGTAATAGGAGTTGAAAAACTATGGATAAAAAAATGCTTAAAATAATAGGAATAGTTGCAGGAGTATTTGTTGTATTTATAATATTATTATTTATAATTGCAGCATGTTCTAAAAAGAGATTTGAATTTGTTAAATTCCAAGATGAAATGATAGCAGCAGCTAAAAACTATTATAAAAATAATGAAAAAGAATTACCTAATGAAGATGGTAAAACTAAGAAGGTAACATTAAAACAATTAATAAATGACGGATATTTGCAAGAGCCTTCTAAAACATATAAAGATGAAACACTTCAATGTGATGGATCAATAACTGTTACAAATAATGGTGGAACATATTTATATTCTCCATCACTTACATGTGGTAAGGATCATAGAACACAATTATTTAAGGATAAAGTTTTAGATGATTCATTAGTTACTGAAGGTGTTGGTTTATATGAGACTAAAATAAACTACATCACTACTGAAGAAGATGTAACAAATCCTAAATATAAAGATGCATATGTATTTAGAGGTGAAGTTACAAACAACTATGTAAAAATAAATGGAACAGATAAATTGTTTAGAATCATAAGAATAAATGAAGATGGTACAATCAGATTAATAGCCACAGAAAGTGAAGAAGGAACTGAATGGGATAATAGATATAATTATGAACAAGATGAAAAAATTGGTATTAATGAATATATATATAAAGATATAAATTCACGTATGAAAGATTCTATTGCAAATTATTATAACAATTCAACTTTAATGCCTGATTCAATTAAACCATACATAGTATCTCAAGGTTTATGCTTAGGTAAAAGAGGTGCTGATGACTCAACTAAAGATGGTTCTACAGAATGTACTGTTGGATTATTAAATCAAAAACTTGGTTTATTAAGCGCATATGAATATTTAAATGCATCACTTGATGAACATTGCTTAACTACAACTGATGAGTCATGTTCAAATTATAACTGGATGACTAGTATTAAATATGTATGGACTCAAACAGCATTTAATGGTGATACATATTCTGTATGGTATGTTGGTGTTAACAACTTAAGAAAAACTACAGCTGAAGGACAAAATGAATGGAATGTAGTATTTAATATATCTGAAAAAGTAACTTATGTATCAGGAACTGGTACTAAAGAAGATCCTTATATAATTAAGTAATATAAAAACACTTTCAAATGAAAGTGTTTTATTTTGTCTTAATCTTCTGATTTAAGTTCAAATATTAAATCTCTTAGTTCTGCAGCCTTCTCAAAATCTAAGTTCTTAGCTGCATCTTTCATCTCTTGTTCCATAACTGAGATGATTTGTAGTTTATCTTGTTTAGATAACTTCTTATCTTCAAGTTTCTCTATTTCTTCATTAGATACTACATCATTAATCTTCTTAATAATAGTCTTAGGTACAATACCATGTTCTTTATTATATTCATCTTGGATAGTTCTTCTTCTATTAGTTTCTTTAATAGACATATCCATAGATTCAGATACAGTATCAGCATACATTATAACTTTACCTTCACTGTTACGAGCACATCTACCAATTATTTGGATAAGCGATCTATAACTTCTTAAGAATCCTTGTTTATCAGCATCCATGATAGCAATTAATGATACTTCAGGTAAATCTATACCTTCTCTTAATAAGTTAATACCAACTAATACATCATATTTACCTTGTCTTAATTCTTTAATTATTTTTAATCTCTCTAAAGTTTTAACTTCTGTATGTAAGTAAGCAACCTTTATACCTACACCTTTAAGATATGCTGTTAATTCTTCAGCCATCCTAATAGTTAAAGTAGTAACAAGTACTCTTTCATTTTTGTTTATTCTTTCATTTATTTCACCAATTAAATCATCTATTTGACCTTCTGTTGGTCTAACTTCAGTAATTGGATCTAATAATCCTGTTGGTCTAATTAATTGTTCAATACACTTATTATTAACTAAATCTAATTCATAATCACCAGGTGTAGCAGATACATAGATTATTTGATTTGTTTTATCCTCAAACTCATCAAATTTAAGTGGTCTATTATCTAATGCACTAGGTAATCTAAAACCATAATCTACAAGTGTTTGTTTTCTCATTCTATCGCCATTATACATTCCTCTTACTTGAGGTAACGTAATATGAGATTCATCTATAAATAATAAATAATCATCATCGAAGAAATCCATTAAAGTACATGGTGTAGATCCAGCTTCTCTTAATCCTAAATGTCTTGAGTAATTCTCAATTCCATGACAAAAGCCTGTCTCCCTTAACATCTCTAAATCATAGTTACATCTTTGTTCTAGTCTTTCAGCTTCAAGTAATTTATTATTATCTCTTAATTCTTTTAATCTATCTTTAAGTTCAGCTTCAATTCTATCACAAGCCATATTTAATTTATCTTTATTTGTTACAAAGTGAGTAGCTGGAAATAACATAACTGTGTGTTTTTGTTTAATAATACTTCCTGTAACTATATCAAACTCACATATTCTATCTACTTCATCACCAAATAATTCTATTCTTATTCCATTCTTCTTTTCAGCAATAGGTACTATATCAATAGTATCTCCTTTAGATCTAAATGTACCACGATGAAAATCTATTTCATTTCTTTCATAATTCATATCTATTAATTTAGATAAAATAGTTTCTCTTGGTTTATTATCACCTACAGATACAACTAAACATTCATTCTTATAATCTTCTTTATCTCCTAAACCATATATACATGAAACAGATGCTACAACTATAGTATCTCTTCTTGTTAATAATGATTCTGTAGCTGAATGTCTTAATTCATCTATTTCATCATTTATAGATGCATCTTTTTCTATATATGTATCACTTTGAGGTACATATGCTTCAGGTTGATAATAGTCATAGTAAGATACAAAATACTCTACTCTATTATTAGGAAACAATTCCTTCATCTCTGCATATAATTGACCTGCTAGAGTTTTATTAGGTTCAAGTATTAAAGTAGGTTTATTCTCTCTTGCTATAACATTAGCCATGGTAAAAGTTTTACCAGAACCTGTTACACCTAATAATACTTGATGTTTATTACCTTTATCTATTGATTCACATAACTCATCTATAGCCTTAGGTTGATCACCTGATGGTTTATAATCAGATATAATTTCAAACTTATTATCCATGACTCTCACCTCACTTAATTGTATTCTATCATTTATAAATAAAAATACAAGATTACTCTTGTATTTATTATCTTATTTTAATATGTCTAGAATACATTTTTGCTAATCTATTAGCAACTACTTTTGATCTTCCTTTAGGAGAAGTATTATCTATTCTATCCATAACTTCACTTACATAATCAATATCATATTCATTAATACCTTTAGATGAAGCATCATCTAAATATTCATTAATAAAATATAATACTTTTTTGTAAGGAGCATTTATATTAGCTTTAGAATCATGTCTAGTATTATATGAATCTATAAAGAAAGATTTAAGTGTATCATATTTTAAATCAATTATTTCTCTTGTTTGTTTATATTTTTTACTTAAAGCATTTAATTGTTCTAATTTTTCATCAGTTAATTCTTCAAATGAGAATACTTTTAAATCTTCAAATAAATCAGTATAGAACACCAATTCATTCATTATTAAATTATTTAATTCATTTAATATATATGGTGCATTCTTACATACTGTTTTTTCTAATACTTCATATAATTCATATTTACTTTCATTAGTGAAATCATGAATGTTAATAATTCTTTTATTATCATTAGAATTCTTTCCACTATCAATTTTAATATTATCATATAATTGAATTAATAAATCATAAGAGTCAGATAATTGTTTTCTGCATTCTTCTATTTCTTTAAAACAATTATCTCCATCTTTTAATAATTTAGCATATTCATTATTAACTTTAATATATTCATCTCTTGCTTTAATCTTTCTATCAGTAGTTTCTTTTAATCGCTCATAAGCTTCTTCAGTTATTTGATTATTTAATGCAAGTTTATCAAAATTTAAAGAGTCTTTAGTATTAATAAATTTTAATTGAGATCTTTTATCATGTAATTCACTTAATTTATCAATTTGTTTTAATTTAATATCCTTATATTCTTTAGATTTAATAGAATATATATTCATATTCTTACAAATACTTTGGAATAAATCTTCACACATGTCTAAATCTATAATATCTATTAATTCTAGATTACTACGAATAAATTTAGTTACTTGATTATCAAAATAAAAACCAATTAAATCATCACCAGAATATATATCTAATGCTTTAGCTACTCTCATACCATTATTTCTATTAATAATACTCATATAAACCCCTTCTTTACGAGGTATTATTTTATAACAATTTCAATAAAAAAGCAAATTAAAAGTAGGTTATTAACCTACTTTAATAAATCCTCTATTTCAGATTTAGAACACATTCCAACTTGTTTTTTATATTCTTTACCATCCTTAAATGAAATAATACATGGAATAGACATAATACCAAATGATAAAGCTAATTCATTCTCATCATCAACATTTATCTTATATACAGTATGTTCCTTTGCAATTTCCTCCATGACAGGCATCATCATTTGACAAGGTCCACACCAATCAGCATAGAAATCCACAATACATTCTTCTTTTCCATCTATTACTCTCTTTTGGAATTCTTCATTATTTAGGTTCATATAATCACTTCCTATAATAATTATAATAAATAATTACTTATAAATAAATCATCTGATTCTAAAATTTTTAGGATCTTTAATCATTTCTTTTTGTAATACTAACTTCTTAGGTAATTCTTTACCTTGATCCATTTCATCAATAATAGCACCTTCAAGTTTAATAAATGATTTAGAAATAATTTTATTTAAACTTCTTGCACCAGCACCAATTGATATTGCTTCTTCAATAATAGCATTTAAAAAAGCATCATCATATTCAATTTCACATCCATATAATTCTTTATATTTATCTTTAACTAATAATAATGGAGAAATCTTTGATTCAGTTAATATTGATTTATAACCTTGTTCATCTAAATCATTATAAGTAAATATTTGAGCAAATCTACCAACAAACTCTGGTAAGAAACCGTACTTCTTGATAGACTCATCAGATGCAACCTTCTTTTCCTTCTTTTCTTCTTCATTATTATCGGTTGTTTTACCTGAGAAACCAATTACTTTACCATTTTCTTTATTAAGCATTCCATCAAATGCTCCTGTTGCAATAACAGTTATAAGTGATGTATCTAGAGTTAACTTATTTGCACCTTTTTTAGGTTCAAATTGAAATTGTCCTCCCTCAACAAACTTTAATAAAGCTTGTTGAACAGTTATATCAGTTACATCATTACCACGAGAAGCTAACTTATCAACTTCATCTAAACATACTATAGATCTTTCAGCTAAACTCATATCACATTTAGCATTTGAATATATCTTATTGATAATATCAGTTACACTATCACCTACATAACCTTCAGCTGTTAATTTAGTACAATCATAGATTGTTACAGGTAAATTAACATATTCAGCAATTTGTCTAACTGTTTCTGTTTTTCCACATCCAGTTCCACCAACACATAATATATTATGCATCATTCTTGGATCTGTTTCTCTTAAGTTATGACATATAGAAGTTGAAATATCTTCAAGAATATCATCATTATTCTTTACTCTATCTTTTAAGTATCCATATAATTCACTTCTGATTACTCTTCCACCCATACTTTTAGGTTTTTCGTTCTTTTTAGGAATCATAATTTCAGGAGCACTCTTAATTATTCCACTACTTTCTTTCTTAGGTATAGGTTCAACTATTAGTTTTTCATTTTCTCCATCTTTATACATAAGAACAATATTTTCTCTTAATTCTCTATAATAAGCTATAGCTAATCCTGTACTATTTAAGTCTTCACCATATTTATCTCTTAACTCATCAAAAGTAACTGGATATAAAAAGAATACATCTTCTTCATTATGTTTATATTCATCATGTTTAGATATAGGTAATATCTTTTCTCCTGTATCTTCACATACGAAAGAACCATATTCATCTACTTTTCCCACAGCAAAACCATATGGGATAATTCCATAACTATTTTGATTCTTATCAATAAGTTTTATATTACATGTGATTGCTACTGTATCATTTGGCATATCTTGTATTATCTTTTCCATAATAATCACCTATTGGTTTATTATAATAATACATTTATGAAAAATAAACAATAAAAAAAGAACTATTTTAGCTCTTAATCAACTAATGTTGTTTTTAAGTTATATATAACTCCATCCTTACTGATATATAATGATTTTCTTCCTTCAATATCAGTCTTAATTACTCCTGATTTATCAATAGGATATGTATATAATTTTCCTTTGCTATCAACAATTAATAATTTACCAGTTACATCTGATGTATATGAAATATATTCACCCATATAATTAACTTTAAATTCACCATCATATTTAACTGAATTATTCAATAAATGTTCATATTCACTTATTGGTAATACTGCTTTTGTTGTATATGAATCAGGTAATGTCACATCCTCAAATGAATAGTTATCTATTTCATCTTGATATACATTATAAGCATCTCCAATATATGAGTTACTTTCAGTAAATACATTTACCTCATATTTCAATTCTTCTGTATTACTAGTTATAGATGATATTCTACCCATATAATCTATGTCTAATCTAATATCATTCTTAACATCCCTATTTTGTTTATAGCCTAATGCTATCTTATTCTTAAATAATGTAGCACCTGAGAAATATCCAAATTCATAATAACTTATTAAAGTATTATTCTTATCAAATCCTCTTAGTGAAGATATATCAGCATTTAAATCACCAACAAGGTAATATGTATTTTCATTCTCTAACATATCTGATACTTTAATATTTTGTATATCATTATTGAATGGTTCAATGATTATATTATATGTTTGTTTATCACCATTATCTAAAGTAAGTGTTACATGATTAGATGCATCAGCATATAATTGATAAATTGGTATGATATGATTCTTACTTTTTTTAACAGTTGTAACATGTACATCATTTAATGCAACTTTAACTGCTGTATCTTCTTCTGTAGTAAAAATAATTAAAGCAGAAGATCTATTAACTTTATATGGAGCTTTTAAGATAATTGGTTTCTCAAATGTATACTCACCATTTTTAGATAGTTCCTTAATCTTTTCATCCATATCTTTTTGGTCTGCTAATAATCCTTTTAAATTATTATTTACCATAGTATTATATGGAGAAAAATACTTAGCTACTGGAGATTGTAAATTCATTCCAAAGAAAGCAACAAATATCATAGCTACTATAAACACAACAAATATTGATGCCATTAAAATTGGAGAAATCTCACTCACATTATTAGTCTTTTTCTTAGTCATATATCATACCTTCTATTCTATATAAATTATATAACAAGTAATTATAAAAAGTAAACTTTAAACCACAAAAAAACTCCGGCCTGATAAACCAAAGTTCTTTTGGGCTTTTTTAAAAAAATCGAATAAATGATACAACAAATTATCAGTTTATTATACCATCTTGAAACGTGGATAGAGTTGTCCATCTCTATATATGATCATATCCTTAGTAATAGTTTCAACCTCTTGGCATTCTTAAAGTGTAAGATTACTATAATGAATTGATAAATCAAGACAAAAGTTCACCTTACAAGAATTAATATAAAGCAATTAGTCATACTAAATAATAATTCTTATAAATAAAATAATTACTAAGTACCTAATATTATAAACACATTATATCAATAAATCAATCATTTAAATTCAAAGTTAACTTTTTTATCTTTAAGCACTAGATACGCTGAAAACTCCTTACCTTGTTTAGATATAAATCCATCTATAAGTTTTGTTTTCTTATTATTTAATAATTCATCAAATATTTCTTTATCTATATGTTTCTTACATATATAGAAATTAATGTTAAACTTACATTCTTTATAATCCTCACATGCATATGAATACTTAGTATATTTCATATCTTTTCCACAGTAAGGGCATTTCCCTACTACATCACCAAAGAAAGGTGTCTCATCTTTTTTGTTGAAAACCTCTGTGATTTCATCTTCAGCTAATTTAACTGAATCATCTACCGTTATTTCATCATGATAAACTTGTTTTAAGGCTTTACCTAATTCACTAGTTTTATATTTATCCATAGATATACCCATATTAATTAGAGATTCAATTAAATATTCTCCATCAGGTAATATTGTATATACATCTTTCTTTAATTCTATATATTTACTCTTACGTGCATTATCAATAATGCCTGTTCTTGTTGCTTCAGTACCTAACTCTAGACCTTCAAATATTGCTTTATAATCTTCTGTGTCGTCTCCTTCTTCACCTGTTTGTTCTTCCTCTAATCTCTTCTTATCATCTTTAAACGGATTCTTAAGATAATTATTTAGAGTTTCAATTGTATAATGTTTAGGTGGAGTTGTTTCTTTTTCTTTAGGTTTAAAGTCATGGTTAACTTTATCACCTTTCTCAAGGTTAGGTAATATCTTATCTTTGGAATTAGGTTCTTCAAACTTAGTCCAACCTGGTTCTAGGATCATCATTCCCTTAAGATTAAATTCTTCATAATCACCAACCATGATTTTAATTTCAGTCTTTTGAACTACACAGTCATTTGCACAAAAGACTGCAACAAATCTTTTAAATACTGTTTGATAAACAATCTTTTCATCTTCAGTTAAATTCTCTGGTTTAGGTATTTTATATGTTGGAGTTAAGGCTGAGTGTGATTCAATCTTACTATCATCAAAGATAGTTTTTTTATCAACAAACTTAACTGGATAACCTAAATCACTTATATTCTTTAATATCTTTTCAACTTTATCTTTTTCAGCTACTGCTAAATATTCTGAGTTTGTTCTTGGATAAGTTAAGAATCCTTTTTCATATAATCCTTGAGTAAGGGCTAATGATTTTTCCATACTCATTTTATATTTTTTACCTAAGTAGTTTTGTAACTTAGTTAAAGAGAATAACTTAGGAGGACTCATAGTATCCTTCTTAGTCTTCTTATCAGTTACTATAGCATCAGCTTCATTATATTTCTTACATAACTCTAAAGCACGCTTTTGTTCATTCTTATCAAACTTCTCTTTAGAGTTTAATTCTACTGGTTCTCCATTGGTTACTTCATTAGATGTAATTCCATAATAGATTTCAGGAACAAAGTTTCTTATAGCCATATCTCTATCATATATAGCTTTAACTATTGGAACTATAACTCTTCCTACTCTTAAAAGAGTACCTGTTTTAAGTGTTGCATATCTTGTTAAATTAACACCATATAACCAATCAATATAAGTTCTTGCAAATCCTTCTTTAGCAAGATTATCATATTCTTTATCTTCTTTTAAATCCTTTAATGCTTCTTGAATTGTTTCAGGTGTTTGATCTGGTAACCATAATCTTGTTTTTAACTTACTATTATCTTCTAAAGCATGTTGAATAATTAATCTAACAATTACCTCACCTTCACGATCAGCATCACCAGCATTTATGATATTATCCACATCTTCTCTATTAATTAAACCTTTAATAATGTTATATTGTTTTTCTACACCTGTATCTACTTTTTTAGTTGCATCTTTTTTTAGATTGAATTTAAAAGTATCAGGATAACATGGAATATTCTTCATACTCCATTTACCTGTCTCGTTTTCATATCCTGGATAGTCTTCAATATCCGCTAAAGTAAATAAGTGACCAAATACATAAGTTACTATATATTCATCATTGATGTAATAACCTTGTTGTTGTTTCATTTGACCAATGGCTCCAACTATATTACGAGCAAGACTTGGTTTTTCAGCTATAATAACTTTCATTTGTTCACCTACTTTCTATACAAGTACTTTTTATTATATCATATATAAACAATCAAATTTGTAAAAATTAATAAAAAACTATATAATATATATCGCTCAAAGGGGATGTTTTGTGAATAATATAGATTATGAAGAATTTTATGAAAATAAACTTAAAGAAATTGACGATATGCAAAAAAAATTAATGATTGGTTTATGTATAGGTACATCAGTTGTATTAATTGGTACTGCAATATCATCACTTTCAAAAAATAAAGTTACTGATGCTCATGAATACGGTAATAGACCTCAAGCAGAATACACTACTGAAGATATGAGAACTCGTTAATGAGTTCTCTTTCTTTTATAATATATGATATAATATGTTTATGCAGGAGGAGAAACTATGAAGAAAAATTCAGAGTATAAAAATATGAAAAGAGAATTAAAAAGTGTAGAAAAAGAAATAAACAAATCTGTTAAACAAACTGAAAAAGAATTAACAGATTCATTCAATAAAGCAGCTGATAATGCATTAAAAGAATATGAAAATAATATTGAAGTAGATTCTAAAACTAAAAGACGCATTCTTCTAGCATCATTAATAACTATTGGTGCTATAGGTGTTGCTTTTAAATGGGCAGATTATAAAGGATATATTAATCCTCATAACACACATAAAGTTGAAAGTTATCATAAAGTTTATGATCTTAATAGCACTAAAGAAACTGATACAAATATAAGAAATAAATAAGAACTATTATAGTTCTTATTTTATTGTGAACTATTTGGGGTTCACTACAGTTAGAGTTCTTTTATTATAGTTTAATATAACAATCTTCTTTTAAAAATTTAATAAGTTCTTTTTTGTCATTCTTTTCATAATAATTAAGTAATAATTCCTTGTATTTATTTGAATCATCAGCACTTATCATTAATAAGCCCTTACCATGAGATATTAAATAATGATTAGCAATTATTAAAGCTGTTCTTTTATTACCATCTAAAAACATTTGACTCTTACAAATATATAATAATAAATCTATAGCTATATCTACTTTAACTTTATTAGAATTAATCATCTTATCTATATCATCACGTATATTCTCTTTGTTAGGTATAGTAGGTAACCATTTAGTTCCAGTTATTCTTACAGGAGTACTTCTTAATATACCAGCATTATAATAAAATCCTGATTCAACTAACTTATTAACATTAGATATTAATTCATAAGATGTAGATAAAGTTAATATATACTCATTAAGAATAAAATCCCAAGCTCTTTTAAGATTAGTTATTTTTAATACACTCTCTTGATTCATATTATGAATCCTACCATTTTCAATTAAATCTTCAGTATCTATATACGTTGTATTAATATTTTCAATGATAGATTGATCATATATCATGTTAATAATATTAGATTTAGCAAAATCAACATTATAAGAATACTTGAACTCTTTTAAACTATCAAACACTTGAAATTGATTTAATCTATTATTAATAGTTCTGATTCTTTTCTTATATTCTTTAGCCTTAATATTATTGTTATTAATTAGATTACATAAATCATCAGAATATTCTCCAGCATATTTAGTTATAGATACACCCTCATCTCTATAATGAGTATATATATATTTATTATCTCTTATTTCAATAGAACCATATATAAGTTTATCTAATTCTTGTTCTAATAATCTTTTTTCATCTAAAAGTACTAAAACTTCTTCATTAATACTCATATTTATCTTCCTTTCTATATGTGATACATATTATATATATTCACTTCTTTTTGTTTCACATATAGAATAACACAAAATAAAAGGGAATACAAATTAATATTGTATTCCCCAGATAACATGATGCTTAGCTTCTTTACCACAGCAAACACATTTATCATCTATCTTTTCTCCATCTTCAACAATACATCTAGACTTACATCCTTTAATTTCTTTAATACGAGTTTCACAAGCTTCATCCCCACACCACATAGCATGAATGAATCCTGGTTGAGTATTTAAGATCTTTTCCATATCTTCTAGATTATGCGCTTCAAATGTTAATTTATCTCTTCTTTCAACTGCTCTTTCATACATATCTCTTTGAATAGTATCTAATAATACTTTAACATATGTAACTATATCTGTATCAGCTTCAGTTGTAAGTTTTTCTCTTGTATCTCTTCTAGCTACAGTTATTTTATTTTCAGCTAAATCTCTTGCACCCACTTCAATTCTTACAGGTATACCATTTACTTCTGCTTCTGCAAATTTAAATCCTGGAGATTTATCTGTATTATCTATATAACAATCAACACCAGCTTTAGTTAATTGTTCTTTATACTTATTACATAAAGAATCTACTTCTTCATTATCTTTTCCTATAGGTATAATAACTACTTGTTTAGGAGCAATTCTTGGTGGAAGGACTAAACCAAAGTCATCTGAATGAACCATGATTAATCCACCAATCATTCTTGTAGTAGTTCCCCATGAAGTTTGATATACATATTCTTGTTTATTATCTTTATTTAAGAACTTAACATCATATGCTTCAGCAAACTTTTGACCAAAGTAATGAGAAGTACCAGATTGTAATGCTACACCATTATACATTAATGCTTCATTAGTTAAAGTATATTCAGCACCAGCGAATTTTTCCTTTTCAGTCTTAACACCAGTTACTGTAGGAATAGCTAATATTTCATGATGGAACCATTTATAAACTTCCATCATTCTATCTGTTTCTTCTTTAGCTTCTTGTTCAGTAGCATGAATAGTATGTCCTTCTTGCCACCAGAATTCTCTAGATCTTAAGAATGGTCTGGTTTCTTTTTCCCATCTTATAACATTACACCATTGATTATATAATTTAGGTAAATCTCTATAAGATGAAATATGATCTTTATAATAATCACAGAATAATGTTTCAGATGTTGGTCTAAATGCTAATCTCTCTTCTAAGTCTTTTGAACCACCTTGAGTAATCCATGCAACTTCAGGAGCAAAACCATTAACAAGTTCTCCTTCTTTCTTAAGTAAGTTTTCAGGAATTAATACTGGCATAGCTACATTAACATGTCCTAATTCTTTAAACTTCTTATCTAAGATTTCTTGCATCTTTTCCCAAATAGCATAACCATTTGGTTCAATTACCATACATCCCTTTACTGATGAGTAATCACATAATTTAGCTGCTCTAACTACATCTGTATACCATTTAGCAAAATCTTCATCTCTTGATGTAATAGCTTCATTTTTCATATTTATTCCTCCTTATATAAAACAAAAAGGATAATACCCAAAGAGTCATATACGACGGTACCATCCTTTATTTAACTTATTTATCTTTAACGCAGATCATACGGATTTTATTAAAATCTCTCCGAGGTAGGAATTATTTAAGTATATTATCTATTCACACCAACCATAGACTCTCTTTAATATTTAAATAAATAATCATGTCCTCTTCATCAAGTTATTAATAATATACTCTTTAATTATATAAAAAGCAATTATTTTTCTTGGAATGGTATTTCTTTTGTATCAGTTGCTTCTTTAAGTGTTCCCATGACAAATGCTGTTTCAACAAGTTCACCTATAGCACCAATAGCTAATACAATACCAATTATTCTTAAGAACACTTCAGCAGATCCTGATGGATAAATAATTAATAATAAACCAGCAGTAAATATTAATAATCCAACAAGTAAATTGTATTTCCATGCTTTAGTCATCTTTCTTATATATAAAGCTGTTTGAACTTTATATATAGCTTTAACAACTAGAATAATACCAACTAATACAGTTATAAAATCAACTAATATATTTGGTTTAATAAATAAGAATATTCCTATTCCAATTAATATAATTCCAAAGGCTAATGAAAAGTTTAATAACTTTTGTTCTTTAGGTGCTCTTATATAATCAAATATAAAGTAACCTCCTAATAACATGGATACTACAGCAATGAATCCATTCATAATCTTAATAGATTCAGCTGGTGCTATAGCAAATATAATACCAATTACAAGTATTACTAAAGTATAAACTATCATTCCTCTCATACTCTTTTTAATAATATCTAACATATTTATCACCTATTTGAATTATAGCATAAAAAAACTCCTATATAAATATAGAAGTTGTCTTTAAATAAAAATATGCAGTAGGCACACTGCAATTAGATTATAACATTATAATTGTTAATAATACAAGTATAATCTAAGTAAAGTTTGTAAATAATAATTATTAACATGTTATAATTGTAATAGGTGATTGTATGAATATAGAGGTAATAAACTTAAATAAAAAATTTAAAGACTTTCAACTAAAGAATATAAACATAAAAGTACCTAAAGGAAAGATAGTAGGATTAATTGGCGAAAATGGAGCTGGTAAAACTACACTGATTAAATGTATATTAGGAGCTATGTTTAAGAATTCAGGAGAAGTTAAATTATTCGATAAAAGATATAATGATTCAAATAAAGATGATATAGGTGTTGTATTTGATGATTCATATATGATAGAAACATTTACAATCAAAGATATAAATCTAATCATGAAAAATACATATAAGAGATGGGATTCTAAATTATTCTTTAAATATGTTAAAGAATATAACTTACCAACAAATAAAGAAATCAAAAGATTATCTACAGGTATGAAAAAGAAGCTAGAGATAATAACAGCTCTATCCCATCATCCTAAAGTATTAATACTCGACGAACCAACATCTGGACTTGACCCAGTTATTAGATCTGAAATATTAGATATATTTCAAAACTTTGTAGATAATAAAGAAAACTCTATATTATTATCTACTCATATAACATCCGATCTTGAACACATAGCTGATGATGTAATATTTATATCTAAAGGTGAAATAGTATTTGATAAACCTTTAAAAGAAGTAAAAGATAATTATATTGTATTAGATGTAGATAAAGATGAAATAGATAGTATAAATAAAAAAGATATAATAAGGATTAAGGAAAACCGAATCGATTATCAAGTATTGATAGAAAAGAAAAATATGAAAAAACAATATGAAAAATATATAAAGAATATAACTGCATTAGATGATATTATGCTTTTATATATAAGAGGTGTCTAATGAAAGGTTTAATAATTAAAGATTTATTATTTATAAAAAGTACATGGAAATTCTTAATAATAATGTTTATAGGTTCATTACTTATTAGTGTTGCTTTAGGTAATTATCTATTAGCTATATGTGTATTACCAGTTATGTTATTATCATCTGGTATAAATACATTCCAAACTGATGAATTCTATAATACAGACAGTTATATATTAAGTTTTCCATTATCAAGAAAAAAGATAGTATTATCTAAATATATATTCACATTAATAGTATTATTAGTATCTACATATATTGGATTAATGTTATATTTTTTCATTTATTTAATCATCCATCCAGGTTTTAATGGATTAAACACAGACATGATTAAGCAATTATTGATGTTAGAATTCTCTGCAGTATTTGTTAATTCAGTATTCTATCCTGTTATATATAAATTTGGATGTGAAAAATCTAGATTAGTTTTATTAAGTATAGTTATGTTATTACTAGGAATAGTATCAATTGCATCAGTATATATTAATACACAAAATGTTAATCTTGACTTTGAATTTATAGTTAACACTATACAAACATATGGTGTATATGTGTTAGGAGTATTTGTATCAATTTGCTTAGTGATATCATATTTTTTATCAATACTATTCTATAAGAGAAAGGATTATTAAAAGAATTATGAACTTACTCAATTATGAAGAAAAAGTAAAATATATAAAAGAGGAATGCAAAAAAAGCATTAAATATGATCAAATCAATAATCTTGAAAATAATAAGAGAGATGCTGAACATATCTTAGCGGATCTTAAAAGTCTAAGAAGTAATAACTATGACAAAAGAGATGAAATCACTAAAGCAATAGATGATATGGAAAAACTAATAAAAGAAATAAATAAAGTATTAGATGTATCTAAGAATAATAATGAAAAATCATTTACTGGATTACTAGGATGCTTGAAAGAAATATATAGAATTGGTGAAACACCAGTAGATGACTTAAAGAGACACTTAGGATTATAAAATAAGGTAATGTATACCTTATTTTTATTTGTGTAAAATTTGCTGTATACCTTTGTAAAATTTACAAATACTTATGACAAGCAAATATAAACATGATATAGTTATCATAGGTGGTAACACAACTATTCAAATTATTAAGAGTATAAATGAAGGAGATCTTAAATACGCTATTACAGCAGATCATATTTATACAATTATGTTTGGAAAAGTTTGGTTAATAATTTGGTTTGGAATAGTTTAAGGATTGGCAATTAAAGATATTACATCAACTACCTAAAGAATTAAAAAGAGAGTGTGAATGCACTGATGACCTGTAAAACAAATATGATTTTATATCATATGCTAGAATAATAAGTAATGTAGGTATTCTTTACTTATATATTCATCTAGTGTCACATACTTATAGTCGTGATTATAAGTGCTAGGTTACTAAGTAATAAATGTGAATTTAAAATTTATTTTTTGATTTAAGAAGTAAACGAAAGTTTATTAAGTGACTCATTCTTATGAGAAGAAAAGTGATTTAAGAGGTATTAATATGAAAACCCTAAAAACCTTAAAATATTTCTTTTCCCCCCTTAAAAAAAATCTTTTAAATTATTATATTAATATTTCTTAAATACTTAAAAATTTTAAAACATGAAGATACATTAATATGTATCTTTTTTGTTTATATGATATAATTTATATGGTGATATTATGAAGCCATGTACAAAGAATCAATTAAAAAGATTAAGAATAGCTTTAATATTAAATTCAGATAGAAGAAACAAATATATAAAGAAACATAATATATTTAAAGAGATGGGTGAAAATGTTTTCTATCAACCAAGATTCATACCATCTGATCCTAAACTAATTAAAATACACAACAATGTAATAATTACATCAGGTGTTACATTTGTTACTCACGATATATTTGATATGGGTATTAATTATATGAATAAAGATAAACAAGTACCAACTCTATATAAGCCAATAGAAATAATGGATAATGTATTTATTGGTTGTAATTCAATTATATTAGGTGGAGTTAAAATCGGTAACAATGTTGTGATAGCTGCTGGTTCAGTTGTAACTAAAGATGTGCCAGATAATTCAGTTGTTGCTGGTAATCCTGCTAAAGTAATTGAAACATTTGGTGAGTATCTAGAAAAAAGATATAACTCATATCACTCATATGATTTTGATGATTTATGGAATAATTTTAATAAAAATAAAACTAGTAAGTAATCTTACTAGTTATTTTATTTCATTTCCTGTTATTTCAATAGTAGCACCAAGGTATCCATTTGCTATACCTAGTTTAACAATATTAACTTCCTCTTTATTATTTATAAATGTTAATTCATAATCTAACGATTCTTTAGTATCAATTGTATTCTTTATTTCTTTATCAGATGTTACAGCTACATCTTCACCAACATAATATAATTTATAATCATTAGGATAATCATTATTACTTATTACTTTAATATTAATTACTTTTGTTTCACCAGGAAGTAATGTTATTTCATCACTTTCTAAATCATCTGTTTGAATAACTGTATTGATTGTTTTTACTTTCATTACTTGATCAGAATCAGATGAGTCTTCAATATAATATGAGAATGTAATAGATGATAAACCAAATACTACTATCAACATTGTAACTATAGATAAATACAAATTACGTGGTCTTTTAAAGAATTCTATTATCTTCATATTACCAACTCCTAACTAAATTATATCATAATAAAAAAAAGGAATAAATAATTCCTTTTTATTTTCTAACAATTGCTTTCACCAGTACAAATATTTTCTGATGTTGTAGTTGTAACTATACTCTTAAATACTTTATCAAACTCACTTATAGAATAATTAATTTCTTCTTCAGTTAATTCCTTATAAGGATCTTCAATATCATCAGATATACCAGTTGTTAGTTGAATTGGTTTACCATTTTTTACCAATACAACATTTGGAGCATATATTCTCTTCTCATCTATATCAACTTTAACTGTAACAGTTTTCTTTTTTCCTTTAACAGTTTTAGTTGTCTTGTACTCTAATGGTTTATAATCAGATAATACAGAATTAAACTTATTTAATAATTGATAATATCCTTCAGTTCCTTCAGTTGTTTTAACAGCTTCATTATCATCATTTAATTCATATTTATCTCTAATGTTCTTTATATCAACGTAATAAATTGTTGAAACACCATTCTTAGATGCACTCTTTAATAATGGTTCAATGATTGTTCTACACCAAGGACATGAATTAAATCCAAAGTATACTACAAATGATTCTTTATTATCCATCTTAGTTATTAAATCAGATGCAGTAATATATTTAATTGGATTATTTTCATCTATATTAAGAGTTCTATATTTAACTCCTTCTTTAACTTCTTTATCATTTAATTCTTCATATTCACTTTTAAAGTTTTTAGCATCAGTAGTATTTATATTTTGTATTCTTATATCATTTTCTTCTTTTAATTCAGTAAATACATAAATAATAGTACCTGCTAAACCTAGGAATATAATTATAATTAAGGCTATACCTAAAATCTTCTTCTTTTGCATATCAAACGCCCCACTCCTATTTAATTATAACACAAGACAAACAAAAAAATATATAAAAATATATAGGTCAAGAGGTAGTTTTTTTAGATATATAGTAGTATAATTTTGTATTATAGGAGTTGGTGAAATGAAGACAATGTTTAAGAAATTTCACAATGCTAGTTTAAGTATTAAACTGGTATATATAATAAGTACATTATTATTATTTGGAACTGTAGGTTTCTTTATATATAATTTAATAAGATTACAAGGAATTGAAACTAGTATCAGAGCAATTATAATTACATCATTAATAATTGTATGTTTAATATATCTAATACTTAACTTTATATTATTAATTGCAAAGAAGAAAGTACCTATTTATATTACATCATTTATTGTAATTATAATTGCAGCATTCTGTGTAATAGGTTCCATGACAATAAATAAGATTTTATCTTCAATGGGAGCCTTATCAAAGGATACAGTAATATATACAACTAACTTAATTACATTATCAGGTACAGAATTTGTTGATGATGAAACATTTGTTACAGGTATTATTAATAATGAAACAGATGTTGAGGGCAACATACTAGCTTATGAACTTATCAATAAAGACAAGATGAAAATAAAACTTGAAAAGTATGATAGTTACTTCGAAATGTTAGAAGATTTATATTCAGGTAAAATTAAAGGTATGTTTGTTTCATCCAACTATGTAATAACATACGCAACATATGAAGCATATCAAAGTATAGGTGAACAAACAAAAGTTGTTAAAGAATACTCTAAAGAAATGAAAAACCAAGATTACATAGAAAACTATGCTTCAGTTACTGAACCATTTACTATGTTAGTCATGGGTGTTGATTCATCAGCTGGATCACTTAAAAAAGCTTCATCATTTAATGGTGATACATTAATGCTTATTGCATTTAACCCTCATACTTTAAATGCTACAGTATTTAGTATTCCAAGAGACACTTATGTACCAATAGCATGTTTAAATGGTGATTCATCAAAAATTAACTCAGCAGGTGCATATGGAACAAAATGTGTAATGAACACAGTTCAAAATCTAACAGGATTAAATATTGATTATTATGTTAAAGTAGATTTCCAAGGTGTTATAGATTTAGTTAATGCCTTAGGTGGAATAGATGTTGAAGTAGAAACTCCTACATCAAAAGGATTCTTAAATAAATATAATGGACAAGTATGTGAAAGTGATGCACACAGAAACATGGGTAATCTAATATGTATGAATACTGGATTACAACATTTAAACGGTGATCAAGCACTAGCTTATGCTAGATGTAGACACGGATATCTTGATGGAGATTTTGCAAGAAATAGACATCAACAAGTTGTTGTTGAAGGTGCATTTAAATCAGTTAAAAATATATCATCAGTAAATGATTTCTATACTATATTAGATACAATTACACCTCATATTGATACAAACATGCAAACAAAAGAAATGTTATCATTATATGGTGTAGCTAAGACAGCATTCCAAAATAATAATGGAGCTACAATAAACGTACAAAGAACTCAATTAACTGGATATGACTTAACAATGTATGTTAATAATATTAGAGCAAATGTATATACATTCCAATACTATCCACAATCATTAGAAGAGATTGTAGATGCAATGAATGTAACACTAGAGAAAAAGAAAGCAACAATGATTAAAACATTTAGCTTCTCAGCAAACAAAACTTATAAAGTACCAGTAATAGGTCAAAGATATTATTCAGTTGAAAGAAATGAAACAGTACCTAACTTTAAAGGTCAAACATTAGAACAAGCTAAAGCATGGGCATTACAAAGAAATAAAACAGTTAATGTTCAATGGATTAGAAAAGATAGTCCAGGTTATGATGAAACATTAGCTGAAGGAACAATAATAGGACAAGATATAATCAAGGGTAAATTAGTAAAAGACTTTACTACAATCACATTACAAGTAATATCACATGTTGATCCTTCATCAACTACTACTACAACAAGTACAAGTGTAACAAAATCAACAAGTAATACTGAAGCAACAAAGACAACTGAAACAACAGAAGCAACAACAAAAGAAACAACTCAATCAACAACAAAAGAAGCCGAATAAAGCTTCTTTTTTATATGTATGAATAAAATATATTCAATAAATAAAACACAGCTATTTGGCCATTAAAAAACTCAATCATTTGATTGAGCTTTTAACTATTCTTACTTCTTTGACTTTTTTGTCTTTTTCTTTGTTGAAGTAGTTTTACTTACAGTCTTAACAGGTTTATCATCTTCCTTAATAGTTTCTGTAACTTCTTCTTCTACTTCTTCAACATCTTCTTCATCTTCATCATTATGTCTTGTGAATATAATGATTACGATTACTGCTAATGTAACAACTAGAATAACAATACCAATAATATTATTCTTCTTTGTTTCATCTTTATTATCATTAGCTCCTGCAGGTTCTGGATTAGACTCAGTTAATTGAGCTCCAGTAGTTTTAACTAATTCAGCAACTACATCAACATATTTAGAGTTATCTTTTTGATTCTTAATAGTTGATACAATTTCTTCATTCATAGTTTCGCCATATCCTGAGAAATACTTTTCACCAATTACTATAAATGGAACACCCTTAACTTGAGTACCAAGTTGAGTTCCAACTGTTGTCATGAAAGATGCGTTAGTACTATTTTCCCATACTTCATAGTATTTTACTTCTAATATATCTTTTACTCTAGAATCTTTCTTTAAAGTAGTTGCGATATATTCTTCTAACTCTTGGCAGTGTGGGCAAGTAGAACCATAGAATACATACATAGTTACTTTATCAGGTGTACCTGTTGAAGCAGCTGTTGTAGTTGTAGTCTTTTTTGCACTTGCAAAAGTAACTGGCATTATAACTAATAATAATAGAAATAATGTCTTAAGAAATCTTTTCATTACCATTTCCTCCTTATTTAACTAACATAATTATATCATAAATAATAATAATGTTATCAAAAAAATGAAAAAAACAAGGATTTTTCCTTGTTTTATAGTACTATTCCAGTATGTAATCCTATATTAATTTTAACTATATAGAATAATACTAATAATATAATCCACATAGCCATAATGAATAATGCATAAGGTAATACATATCCGAATGATCTTCTTATATCTATTCCACCATCTTTATTATATTTTTCGAGATAAGCTATATATATTACATAGTATGCCATTGCTGGAGTTAATATATATGTAATTGAAGATCCAACAGTGAATACCAATTGAGCAGCCTCAGGAGTAAATCCTGCTGTCATCATTGTTGGTACAATTGTTGGTGCTAGAATAGACCATCTACTTGTAAGTGATGGTAATAGTATTCCAGATACACCACTTATTACAAATACTAATATCATTAATGGAATTCCACTGAAATTAGAAGCGTTAATAACATTAGCTAAAGCTGCTGTTACTAATTCTCCAATATTAGTATATTTTAATAATGATATATATGTTGAGGCAAAGAATAATAATACTATAACCTTACCTATACCATCCAATGAATGTGATAAGTGTTCACATAATTCTCTATTATTACTTATCTTTCTTGCACCTACAGCATAAGCAAATCCACAAATGAAGAATAATAATGTAATAACAAATACATATCCAGAATTGAAGAATGAATCAATTCCAAATAACTTATCAATATATCTTGCTTGAGAATAATCTAATAAATTACCACCGAATGGAACACCAGGAATAATATTATATATAAATATAATTCCATATATAAATGCTCCAATACCAGCAAATATTAAACCTCTTATTTCTCTCTTTGATAATGAATCTTTATCTTCTACAATCTCATTTTCATCAACTTCATATTTAGCTAAGCTTGGTGCTGTAACTACTTCAGTTATGTAAGTTAATACTATAGAACCAATAATTACTGCTGGAATCATAATCCAGATATTATTTAATGAACTAATATGATATGAAGTAGTAATTAAATTAGCTGCTTCAGTTGTTGATGTAATTAATGCAGAATCTATACTACTTGTGAATAAATGTAATCCATAACCTAAACCACAAGAAGCAAATCCATGTACAATACCTATCATAGGATTTCTCTTACCATATTTAAATAATAATGCTCCTAATGGTATAAATACAATAAAACTTATATCACCAGTTAAGTTTATTAATAAACATACAATTGTGAAAACCCATGTAACCATAAACTTTGGAGCTTTTTTAGTCACTACAAAGAACATTGTATCTAGGAATCCACTTACATCCATTATTGATATACCCATTAATAAAATTAATAACGTACTTAATGGAGCAAATGAAGCAAAGTTAGATACTGTATGTGAAAATATATATTTAATACCACTTAAATTAAACAGTGATTCAATAGTAACTAAAGTTGATTCAATGCTTCCTGTTTTAACATTAATCTTACTATAATTAACAGATGCATCAAAGAAATCTAATATTCCACTGAATATAATTGTTGCAAATATTAATAATATGAAACTCATTATAGGATGCAACGAAATAAATTTTCTAATTCTTTTGAACGCTTTCATCTATAACTCCTTTCAATTTCTTCTTAAATTCTAATCTATCCATCATAATCTCATGACCACAGTTAGAACATTTAATCTTTATATCCACTCCTACACGTGTAATAATCCATTCATTACTTCCACATGCATGAGGTTTCTTCATAATTACTTTATCATTTAGTTTAAAATTATTTTCCATCATGTACCTCCACTTGAGGATATGGTATCTTAATTCCTTTTTCATCAAAATTATCTTTAACTATTTTTAATACTTCTCTTCTTAATGCATATCTATCTTTAGATTCACATTCTACTTGTAATAAATAATTAACATTTGAATCACAGAAATCATTAACACCTAAATACTCTGGATCTTTTGTAGTTAATTTAGTATTAACTATATCTTTAATGATATCTTTCATAACCTTTGCTACTTGTTTTTCTGATACTTCATATGCAACAGGTATATTTAGATACCAAACTGTTTTAGCTGCTGATAGATTCTTTATTTGAGATATCTCTCTATTAGCTATAACTAAAACTGTTCCATCAAATGCTTTAATCTTTGTTCTCTTTAATCCAAACTCAGTAACAATACCAGTGAAATCACCAATAGTTACTAAATCGCCAACAACAAAGTAATCATCCATGATTATATTACAACCAGCTATGATATCTTTAAGCGCATCTTGAAGAGCTAAACCTCCAATTACACCTACAACACCAAGTGATGCCACTATAGCTGATACATTAACACCTAACTTAGAAAGAATAATTACACCAGCAACAATTAATACTATATATTTAACTATATTAAATATTAATGCTACTATTGTATTTTTCTTCTTAGTTTTAATAGATGCTGCATTTGATACTTCTATCTTATTTTGTGCTCTACTTATAACAATGATTATTATAGATGATATTAATAATGTTATTAATATCGTAAACACTTTATCAGATAGAATTATATTAACAATATTATCCATATTAATCATCTACTTCTACATTTAATATTTCCATGATTCTATCTAAATCTTTGTCAGAATCAAATGGAATAACAATCTTTCCAGATTTAATACTTACTTTATTTCCAGTTTTATCTCTTAAGATATTTTCATATATTCTACATCTACTAGAAACATTTTCAGTTCTCTTAATTGCTTTCTTTTTCTTTATATCAGAGTTCTTAGATATATCTTCAATATCTCTTACTGATAATCCTTCACTTTTAATTCTATCAACTAATTCTAGGATTTTATCAGCATCTTCCATCTTAGATAACACTCTAGCATGTGACATTGAAATCTTCTTATTTGTTACATCCTTTTGAACATCTTTAGGTAATGTTAATAATCCTAATATATTAGTGATATAACTTCTACTCTTTTTAAACTTATTAGCAATCTCTTCTTGAGTAACACCCATCTTATCCATATATTTCTTATATGCTTGAGCTTCTTCAATTGGAGATAAATCTTCTCTTTGAATATTTTCTAGTATTGCTATTTCCATCATCTCTTCATCAGAAAAATCTGTAATAATAGCAGGTATTGTCTTAACTCCAGCTATACGAGAAGCTTTAGTTCTTCTTTCACCAGCTACTAGTTCATATCCTTTAATACTCTTCTTAACAATAATTGGCTCTAATACGCCATGTTCTTTAATAGATTCAGCTAATTCATTTAATCCTTCTTCATCAAAATATTGTCTAGGTTGATAAGGATTACTTCTAATCTCATCTACAGGTATATCAACAATTTCTTTCTTAGGTGTAGAATCAATTATTTCTTGTTCAAACGCATCAAAATTTAAGTTTTCTGATGCAAATAGTTGTTCTAATCCTTTACCTAATGCTCTTCTATTCTCTTTCATCTCTTGCTAATACCTCCTTAGCTAGATTCTCAAATGCAAGTGTTGCACGATTCTCTGGATCATATACATTTATTGGTTCACCATGTGATGGTGCCTCAACTAATCTAATTAATCTAGGAATAATTGTATCAAATGTCTTAGGACCGAAGAATCTTCTAACATCTTCAACAACTTCCATACCTAAGTTAGTTCTTGAGTCTAACATAGTTAATAATACACCTTCAATTTGTAATCTTGGATTAATTGCTCTTTGAGTTCTTAATATTGTATCTAATAATTGAGTAACTCCATCAAGTGCAAAAAATTCACATTGAACAGGTATTATTATTTTATTTGATGCAGCTAAAGCATTGATTGTTAATACACCAAGATTTGGAGGACAATCAATTATTATATAATCAAATCCTCTTTTAACTTGATCTATAACTAACTTTAGTTGTTCATTCATCTTAAAACTTTTATCTGTAGCCATACGATAATGATATTCATTATCTATACCAGCTAAGTTAATAGTAGCAGGTAGAACATAAAGGTTAGTAAATCCTGTTTGGATGATTGCATCTTTTGGTTCAATAGCACCAGTTAAACATTCATATGTAGATTTACCATTGATATCACTCTTATTAATTCCTAAACCTGTTGATGTATTTCCTTGAGGGTCTAGATCAACTAAAAGTGTTCTCTTTCCTAGTTTTCCTAATGCTGCTGATAAGTTGATAGAAACTGTTGTTTTACCAACTCCACCCTTTTGATTTACTAATGATATAATCATACCCATTTTGCTCATCCACTTTCTACTTGTACATTATTAATTATACCATATGTATATGCCATAAATAAACAAAAAGAACTCTACTTTTGAGTAGAATTCTTAATCTCATTTTCTAGTTCTTCTTTGTTCATTTTAGAATAACCCTTAATTCCTAATTCTTTAGCTTTTTCTTTTAAATCTTTTAATGAATCTTCAGATTCATCAGATAATTTTCCATTCTTAACTAATTCTTCAATTTGTTCTTTAGTTATAGTTTCTCTTTCAACTAATGTATTAGCAATTAATTTAACTAGTTTTTCATTTTCTTTTAATATCTTAGTTGTTTCTTTATAACATTGATTAATAATCTTTTGAACTTCTTTATCAATCTCTAATGCAACTGCATCTGAGAAGTCTCTATTCTTATTGTAATCTCTACCTAAGAATACACCTTCAGATTGTTCTTCAAGTTCAATAGGTCCAAGATCAGACATACCATATCTTGTAACCATAGCTCTTGCAATCTTTGTAGCTTTTGAGAAGTCATCTGATGCTCCTGTAGTTATTTCACCTAAGAATAATTGTTCAGCTACACGTCCACCTAATAATCCAGTGATTCTAGCTAATAATTCATCTTTAGTTGTAACAACCATTTTTTCTTCCGGAGGTAACATCATTGTGTATCCACCAGCTTGTCCACGTGGGATAATTGTAATCTTATGAACGTCTTCAGCATCTTTTAATTTTAATCCTACTACAGCATGTCCAGATTCATGAATAGCAACTAACATCTTTTCTTTATCAGAGTATTTTCTAGTAACCTTAGCAGGTCCCATTAAAACTCTATCAGTAGCTTCATCTATTTCATCCATTGTTATAGCATCTTTCTTACGTCTTACAGCAAGTAAAGCAGCTTCATTAAGTAAATTTTCAAGATCTGCTCCAGAGAATCCTGGAGTTCTCTTAGATAAACTTTCAATATTAACTGATTTATCAAATATTTTACCTCTTGCATGAACATCTAAGATAGCTTTTCTAGCTTTTTGATCTGGTAAAGAAACTGTTACTTGTCTATCAAATCTTCCTGGTCTTAATAAAGCAGGATCAAGTACGTCTGGTCTATTTGTTGCAGCTATAACTATAATACCTTCATTAGCTCCAAAACCATCCATTTCAGTAAGTAATTGGTTAAGTGTTTGCTCTCTTTCATCATGACCTCCACCTAAACCAGTACCTCTTTGACGACCAACTGCATCAATCTCATCAATAAAGATTAAGCATGGTGCTGTATGTTTAGCTTGTTTAAACATATCTCTAACACGTGATGCACCAACACCAACGAATAATTCAACAAAGTCAGATCCACTTATATAATAGAATGGAACATTAGCTTCTCCTGCAACAGCTTTAGCAAGTAAAGTTTTACCTGTTCCTGGAGGACCTACAAGTAATACACCTTTAGGTATTCTTGCACCCATTTTATTATATTTCTTTGGACTCTTTAAGAAGTCTATTAATTCTGCTACTTCTTCTTTTTCTTCATCTAAGCCTGCAACATCAGTAAATTTAGTTTTACCTTGTTCATCAACAAGTTTAGCTCTTGATTTACCAAAGTCCATAGAGCCTTTATTAGCTCCACTTAATCTAGTAAATAAGAAGAATGCTAACCCACCAATAATAATTAAAGGTCCAACATTTAATAAAATTAATAAGAATGAATTGTTTTCAGGATTAGTCTTAACTACCCATTTAAATTCTGAATTCTTATAGTATGTACTTAATTCTTCTTGCACTGATTCACTTAATGGTGCATTTACTTTAAAGTAATCATTTTTATTATAACTAGATAATTTACCAGTTATGTAATAAACACCATCAGCACTATGTTCAGTAGTTTCAATTTCAGTAACATTACCTTGGCTTAATTCAGTAATTAATTCACTGTAAGTTAATTCCTTCCAATTCTTATTATTAACACCATATGTTAATATTACTACGCCTATAATAACTAGTAATACTATATATGGAATAAATTGTTTTATGTTTGTTTTTTTCATATTATTCCTCCAATATGTACTTAATTATTATATCATATTCCTTATCTATTGGTATATCTAAATTAGACTTTTTTATACCAGGAATAAATATTATTTTATCATCCGAATCAACTATGATTGGATAGACATCTCTTAGGTCTTTTGGTACCTTATTATCAATAAAAATATCATTAATCTTTTTAGTTCCATCCATATTTTTTACATGTATTTTATCTCCATCTCTTCTATTTCTAACATATAAAGGTAACTTAATATCTTTAGAATTTAATCTAATAATATAATTAGATTTATCTTTCTTATCTTCATCTATTAGTTTAATAATTCCACATGGAGTTTCAACACAATCTTGTAACTCTTCTTTATAGTTAATAACTTTATTCTTTTCAACATTAAAGATTAGTTTGTTATATTCTTTAACTACTCTCATATTAGGTAGAATTAGTTCTACATTTGGTTTATCACTTTCAATCATCTTTAACAATTCATTTATGTGATTATCATTGATAAGATACAAATCATCAGGATAATAAGGTCTAATAACTTCTTCAAGTACTTTATCTTTTAAGAATTCATCTATCTTATTAAACTTATCTATATCTAATGTATTATCTGTTACTATATCTTCAATTATTTCATATACCTTTTCATTAATATAATCAAAGTATGATTGAGCTACTTTATGATATTTTAAGAATTTTAAATGAACATTCTTATCTTCTTCTTTAAGAATAGGTAATACATATTTTCTATATCTATTTCTTAAATGAATATCATCTAAGTTTGTAGCATCCATATAATATTTAATACCTAATATATCTAATTGTTTAATGATGTTTGCCTTAGTCATATATACTAAAGGTCTAACAATCTTATAGCCTTTCTTTTCAGTAATAATATTAAATCCTGCATATCCATTTAATGTTGATCCTCTTACTATTCTTAAAAGAACAGTTTCAATCAAATCATCACCATGATGAGCCGTAAATAAATATTTTGCATTATATTTATCTATTAATGTTTTAAAGAATTCATATCTTTTTTCTCTAGCTACAAGTTCTGTGTTGACTGAAGGTAAATCATGTAATTCAGTACCTTCAAAGATAATACTATTATCATTACAATACCTTTCAACATACTCATATTCCTCTTTAGACTCTTCTCTTAAATTATGATTAACATGAGCACATACTACATCTAAACCATATTCTTTTAAGACATGCAAAAGAAACATGCTATCTGGTCCACCTGAGCATGCAACGATGACTTTACCATCAATATTTAAAGATTGTAATAACTCTTTAATATTATCCATAATGACTCCTTCAAATCAATTGTATTATACTATATTATATAAAAAAATCCATAATTAATAAAAGAGGATAACTTATTATCCTCTTTTAATCATCCATTAATATTATTATATCGGCTAATTTACCTTTAAAGAATCTACCTGGTTGATTATTACTTCCAAAGTATCCACCAAAAGCTACATTAGTTGCAAATGGTTGATTTAATGTCCAACTACTTTGAGTAATCATTGTAGTTTCTTGACTTGTAAATCCTTCATAAGAATATTGCATTGTAATTACTCCATTCTTTCTCTTAAACACGAAATCAATAGGAGCTTTTGATACTTGAATACCACCAGTCGGAACTTTAACTGTACTTCCACCCCATCTATATGTAGGACTCATAACTGTAATACTTCCATCAAAACGGACATTTATTCCAGGATATTTATTATTAGATTCATCTTTAGCATTAAAGAATGTAGGTTGTGTTGGTGATACAGAGTATATATCACTATCAACAGATACAAATGTGAATCTAATTTCAAAGTCTTTATCAATATTGGTTGAACTAAATATATTTACTCCAGTATCAATGAATGTATTAATAGTACCATCAAATACAGCTTCACCCGTATGACCATATTGAATTTTCCACCATTCAGCATATAATGTTACAATATCACCATCTACTACACTTAAGTTTCTTACAGCCTGTAAATCATCATAATGTGTTCCAGTACCATCAGGCATTGTATTCCATCCTCTAAATTCATAATTAGTTCTAGTAAATTCATTTGGAGATAATGCTTGAACCGGATCATCAATTATAAATTCTTGATCAGCCATAGTTCCAGTTCCACCATTAGCATCAAAATGAACATTGTATTTTAATGCTGGAATCCATTGTGCATATAATGTTATAACATCACCATCATTACCTATATCAGATATAATATTATATTCATTAGGATAACTTGTTCCAGTACCATCAGGCATTGTATTCCATCCTCCAAATGAATTATCTTGTTTAGTAAATTCATTTGTATTTATAGATGTATTTTTACCTATTACTACTTCTTGATCTACCATCATACCAGTTCCACCATTAGCATCAAAATGAAGTGTATATGAAGCAATATCAACTAATTCAACACTCATATCAGATAATTGTCCTCTAAAGTAACGATATACACCACCATTTTTATCAACACCTGCACAGAATAATGCGTGATTATCAAAATACGTATTAAAATTACTAAAGTCATTTATTCTAACATCATTACCACCGTTATAACTATAGTAAACAACTCCATCTACTTTCTTTATTACTACACTTTGACCAGTTACATAACCAGTATTACTGTTTTTAACTTTACTTCCTGCGGTGTTAATATTCATTGTATATGCACCAACATTATTTGTAAAGAATGTAATACCAGGATATGGTTCACCAACTTCGAGCATGTTAGAGAAAATACTTCCTCTATCACCTGATGATGTATTATATCCATTATTAGTATCTACAGTAAACTTAACAATAAAGTCTTTATCTGCATTAAGCTCATTAAACATTTGAACACCAGTATCTATATAACTAGAACCATCACATGTTATTGTAGAATCTTCTTTAAAATATACTTTATTCCATTTGGCATATAAATCAGTAGTACCTGTTGGAACATAGCTTTCATTTACTTGATTATCAAATGTCGACTCTAAATACCATCCTTCAAATTTATAAAAATAAGTACATTGTCTTGTTTCATAATCACCTGTCCCACTTTGACAATCATCATTTGTAACTACAGGTAATGTACCTAAGCTTTGATTCTGTGGAATATTATCAACTATTGAAGCATCACCATTATTTGGATGATATATAACTGAATAAGACTGTCCATATATTGGTCCAATTGTTACATCACCAGTAATAGTAAAAGTATAATTAGGATTAGTTTCATTATTAGACCATTTAACAAATGGATTACCATTATTATCTACATTATCAGCTATTAAATTAATAGTTGTTCCATAATAATATGATCCAGAAGGTGTATTAGTTGTAACATAATTACTATTATTAATAGTTAAGTTATATTGTTTTCTTGCATATCTATATGTAATAACTGTATTATCTAAACTATCTAATACAACTGTTTGTACAGATGGTGCATCGAATCCTTGTATATTTAATACAGGTGGAGTAACAGATGTTCCAATAGGAATATCTGAATAATTTAATCTGCTGTATTCAGAATATGTTATTCCATCTAAATTCATAATTTCATGTACCACAGTATAACTTGTTTCTTGTAAAATAGTTAGATTATTAACAGCAGGCTCTGTTATTTTAAAAAATAAGCCATGTATTCCTGAAATAAAAAAAAGTGATGAAATAATCACGATTAATAAAACAGAATATAGTTTTATTCTTTTCATATTTCATCACCCTTTCTCATTAATTATTTATTCTCCCTTTTCTTTCTTTTCTTTCTTTTTATCATCACCAAAGAGAAACCCTGTTATCAATAAAACTACAATAAGAGTTATAGATATTATTTTTCCAGTAGTAGTTTGGAATGTCTTTACAACATATCCAACCTTAGGAATCCAGAATAGATTTTTACCAACATAATTCTTATTTGTTACTAAATTACTATCTTCATCCTTATTATTATCACCTTTAGTTACTATTCCATTTTCATCAATTTTAACTGCTCTATGAGTAACTAAAGTACCATCATTCATTTTAAATGCAATAACATCTTTTTCTTTAACACTTTCATATTTTGCATTTTTATTGATAAAACAAATACTTCCTGTTTCTATAGAAGGTTCCATAGAACCAGACAATACTACATATGGAATAATTCCACATATATATAGTATTAGAAATATTGATCCAATAAGAATAATTATTGTTGTTAAAACATTAATTATTTTTTTAATAACTTCTATTATCTTCATAATTCATATTAGCTGAAGTTACTCCAAACACTTGCAGGAGTAGTACTTGCTAATCCTTCAGTTTGGATTCCATAACCAGTTACAACTACTTCTTTGTTACCAGTTAAACCTTCATTTCCTTTTAATGTACTAAGTAATGTAATACTACTAAATACAGGGTTTGTAGTTGAAGTTGGTGTTGAAGCATTTGCAGCTTTAGCTAATTCAGTTAAAGTACCATTTGTACCATAATAATATACATGTGTAGCTGTTCCTCCAGAAGTACATGCAACTTGAGCAGTAGTTAATTCTGTCCAACCAGCATTAACAGTATATGTAAATAATTCTTCTGAAGTAGTAGCAGGAGCTACTATTGTAGTACATGGAACTTCTACTTTAGCAAATACATACGCAGGATTCTTAGTTGAAACATTATTAATTAATGGATCCTTTGTAACGCTTTCTCCAGGCATCATATCTTCAGCAGCATCTGGAATGTCATTATTATTAGTGTCTGGTAAAGCATCCCATCCTGCTTCTGTTAAAGTAATATCAACATTACCAATTGTAAATGTATTTGTTTTAGTATCTGTATCTGTGAAGTAAGCAATTGTTCCTCCAACAACAAAAATCATTAATAATATTGCAGCAGCAATTATTGTTTTCTTTTTATTCATAAATAAATCTCCTTTTCAATTAAATTAATTTGTATTTTCAGTTTCCTTCTTATATAAAAATAAGGTTACTATAAATCCTATAGCAGAAAGAATAAATACTGTAATATGTATGTTAATACTAAAATCACCTGTAATAGGATTAATAATATCATCGCCTTTAGTTTCTTCATCATTTAGACTATCGTATGAAAAGATCCATTTAATCTTTGTATACAATTTACTAAATTCATTATTTGCATCCTTAGGTAATGATACTTCAATATTAAATATATTTCCTTCGCCTGTTTTATATATTCCCAGATTATATTGATTCTTATTTGCAAGATTACTATTTACTATTTCTTCTCCATTTTGATTCTTAATAGATAATTTAATATTCTCAAGTAGTCTTATTTCTTCATCTGTTAAATTATCATAAGCAATAGATAAATAATAATTATTTTCAGTTTCGCTTTTATTTAAAAGCACTACCTTATCTTTAACACTATCTCCTGGAAGCATATTTCCAAGTTTATTAAAGAATTTATCGCTTAATGTTGTATGTTTATTCGTATGATCTTCATATATTATTGAAGATTCACCTTCATAATCAATATCATAAGCTCTATCTACGCTTTTAATAACATTAACATTATTCCAATTACCATCAAAATTCTTTGATTGAACTGCTTCAACAATAATATGGACAACAACTAGTTTTCCATTATATTCAGAACTTAAATTTGGAATTTTAACTTTATTAAATAAATCTATAGAACTCTTTTTAGTGAAAACTGAATCATAATAGTAATAATCACCATTCTTTGTCCAAGATAAATAATTACCTTCTATATATTCAGTTATAGGAAATTCTTCATTATTAATAGTGTATTCTATTTTTGCTCTTAAATAGCAATCCATACCAAGATTATTTATTCTAGGAATTAATATTATTTCTGAGCCAGGCATCATCATAGAACCATCTTCATCAAATGGTTCTGAATCTTTATTATATTCTTTGATTTCAATATCAACTGATCCAGTAGATAAACCATTTTCTGTAATATTTAATTCATTCCCCAATGAATAAATACCAGAAATAAACATAATAAGAAATAGAAATAAACCTAGAAAGAATAACCTTTCTTTCCTAACACAATACTGAATCACCTCCGCTTATTATGTATTTCTTATAGTACCCTACTATACAATTATACTATAACATAAATTATCTGTTTTTTAAAGATTTTTTTGTGGTTTACAGTCTAATAAATGCATAATAAAAAGCAGATATATTTATCTGCTTAAATTAATAAAAAAACCCTTATAATTAAGGGTTAAATACGAAATGGTCGGGAAGACAGGA
>JAFXXB010000021.1 GCA_017542465.1 Bacilli bacterium
CGGTTTAATTATCCTTATAGGTTTAACTACATCTAATCCATATTATAAAGTTAATCCTGCTATAAGAAGTAGATGTCAAATATTTGAATTACATTCTTTAGATGTTAAAGATATTATTAAAGGATTAAATAAAACTATAAAAAAATTACCTAATTGTAAATTAGATAAAGATGCTTCTGCTTTAATTGCTACACTTTCATCAGGCGATTATAGATCTGCATTAAATTTACTTGAAGTATCATATTATTCTAAAGATGATCATCATATAACTACTGATGTAGTTAAAAGCATAAATAGTAAACCTGTTGTATTAGGCGATCAAAATGGAGATTACCATTATCAATTAATAAGTGCTTTCCAAAAAAGTATAAGAGGGTCTGATGTAGACGCATCTTTATATTATTTAGGAAGATTATTAACTATAGGTGATTTAGATATTATTTACAGACGAATGACTGTTATAGCTTATGAAGATATAGGTTTAGCTAATCCTTCCATGGGACCTAAAGTACAAGCAGCTATTCAAGCATCTGAGATGTTAGGTTTTCCAGAATGTAGAATACCTTTAGCAGATGTTGTAATAGAACTTGCTTTATCACCTAAATCTAATTCAGGTATATGTGCAATTGATAGAGTTTTATCAGATATAGAGCATGGTTCAACTGGTAATGTGCCATCTCATATTAATTCAGAGATGAATCCATTATATAAATACCCACATGATTATCCTAAACATTGGGTTAAACAACAATATTTACCTGATAATATTAAGGATAAAAAATACTATCAACTATGTGATAATAAATTAGAAAATGCATTAAATAAAGGAAACGAGGAAATGAAATCATGAATATAGCAATTATAGGATCAGGAGTATTTGGTATAGCTAATGCTATTAGCTTATATCATAACAAAGAAAACAATATTATAATATGGACTGAGTCTGAAGAGTCACTTAAAAGAATTGAAGCCACTAGAGATAATTTTGAGCCTCTAGGAGGAATAAAAATACCTAAGTCAATTAAAATTACTACTAGTTATGAAGAAGCTTTAAATGGTGCTCAAATCGTTTTAATCATGGTAGCAGCTAAGTTCATAAATGATGTATGTAAGAATATTAAACCTTACACAAATAAAAACACAATATTTATTATAGGTTCTAAAGGTATTGAACAAGGTTCTTGTAGATTTGTACATGAAGTATTCTTAGATAGTATTAAAACAAAGAACTTAGGAGTTATATCAGGGCCTACATTTGCTATTGATATAGCTAATCTAGAACCATCTGCTCTTGCATGTGCAACAAAGAATGATAAAGTATTTAATAAGTTAAGAAATGCATATCATGATACGAATGTTAAGTTAAGAAGATCTAAAGATTTAATTGGTACAGAATTATCCGGGTCAATTAAGAATGTTGTAGCAATTGCATCAGGTATGTTAGAAGGACTTGGATATAAAGAATCAACTAGGGCATTCCTTATAACAGAATCATTACATGATATTAAAGAATTAACTTATAAGCTAGGTGGTAATAAGAAATCGATATTATCATATGCAGGTGTTGGTGATCTATTATTAACTGCTACTTCAACTAAATCACGTAACTATTCGTTTGGTGTATTACTTGCTCAAGATAAAAAGAAAGCTAATGAATTCTTAGAAAATAATACAGTTGAAGGATATTATACATTAAAGTCTATTTATTCATTATTAAGAAAGAAAAAGGTAAAAATGCCATTAATAGATTTAATCTATAAAATAGTAATGAATGATGAAGATCCTAAAGAATTAATTAATTTCTTAATGAATAAATAAAAGAGAATATTTTTACATATTCTCTTTTAATATATCATTAATTATATAACTAACTAATAGAATACCAGCAGTATTAGGTACTAACGATAAAGTACCAAGTCCATCACACTCTCTTATATTTTCAGTTGATGATACTACCACTACTCTCTTATTTATTTTATTATCTCTTAATTTTTTTCTTAAGATCTTAGCTATAGGATCATATGTTGTTTGATCTAAATATGTTATAGATAATTTAGTTGGATCAATCTTTTTAGCTGTTCCCATAGATTCTATTAGTTTAAAATCCATCTTACAAGATAATCTAATAAGTTCATATTTAATGTTAATATCATCACATGCATCAATTACATAATCAAATCCTGAATCTAATATAGTTACTAAATTATCTTCAGTAAGTCTAATTGCTTGGCAACTTAAATTTATATCAGGATTAATAAGTTTCATTCTTTTATATGCAGCATTAACTTTTAATTCACCTATATTAGATGTATCAGTTATTATTTGTCTATTAAGATTAGATTCTTCTACTTTATCATAGTCAATTATTTGAATATTTTGGAATCCATTTCTTACTAATGTTTCTAAAGCAGCAGAACCTACCCCACCTACTCCAATAAGTAAGATATGTTTAGATTTAATAATATCTAAGTTATCTTTACCTATTAATTTAATAATTCTATCATCCATATAATCACCTATTCTTTATTAGCTAATTCTTTATAATAATTATATCTTTTGATAGCATTATATTTTATTGTATTATTAATGAATTCTTCATCATATGGTTCACCTTTTGGATTATATCTTTTTTCTTCATCTAAGAACTCTTTATACTTATCAAAGTTTGGTTCTTTATTATCCATATATAATTTGTTTTCTACAGGATTATATCTCATTAATAAGTTATAACCTGATTCAACAGCTACTTTAGCTTGTTTTAGTGAGCATTTCATTCCACCTTTAATACCATGTTCTATACATGGAGCGTAACAAATTATAACTGATGGACCTCTCCAACTAAATGCTTCTTTAATAGCTTTAATAGCTTGCATTGGGTTAGCTCCTAAACTAATAGATGCAACATATGTATCAGGATAATTCATAGCTAATCTAAATAAGTCTTTCTTACCAACTTCATATCCATCTTTATCAAATTTAGTTATTTGACAATCTCTTGTAGCTTTAGATGTTTGGCCGCCTGTATTAGAATATACTTCCGTATCTAGTATAACTATTTTTACATCTTTAAATGTAGATAATAAATGGTCTATTCCGTTGTAATCGATATCATAAGCCCATCCATCTCCACCTAATGCAACAACATATCTATATGGTATATATTCTATATAATCTTTAATAAATGGTATATCTTTATCTTTTATTTGATTATATATTCTCATGGTTGCATCAGCATCATAATAATTATCTAATAAACTCTTCATGATTGGTTTTATTTCTTCATCAAATAATTCCATATTATCAAATATTATATTAGATAATATTTCTCTTTTATTTGTATATGATTCTTGTATACCACATGCAAATTCAGCATTATCTTCAAATAATGAATTAGCCCATGGTAACGTATATGCTGTTGATGGTACAGTTCCACCATATATTGATGAACATCCTGTGGCATTAGCTATTACCATTTGATCACCATATAATTGAGTTAATAATTTAATATATGGTGTTTCACCACATCCAGCACATGCACCTGAGAATTCAAATTTAGGCTTAATTAATTGAGAATTCTTAATATTAAATTTATCTTCAGGTATTTCATTTTTATATTTATCAAAATCATCAGATTCTATATTTTCATTAGGAACTAATGATAAGGCTCCAACAGGACATGCACTTACACATACACCACATCCTAGACAATCTTTAGTAGATACCTTTATTTGATATTCATCATCTATAATAAATGGTCTAATAGCAGCATGAGAACAATGTAATGAACACATACCACATTTAATACATTTATCTTTATCACATTTAACTACCATATTTGATACATTTTTCTTTTCTTTAGCAGTTAATCCACCTTCAAACATACCATTTTTATATTTAATTAGATCTGATACTTTAAGAGAATCCCCTTCTCTATTATTAATAATATCAATTATATTTTTAGATTCTTCTCTAGTTTTATTACTGTCATTTATAACAGTTACAAGTTTAATATTCTCTTTAATATCTTTAATAGCATTTATATTATTATTTACTATTTCACTTCCATATTTAGCTAAATGATCTTTAATCATTTCTACTAGGTAATTAGAATAATTACTATATTCGATAACTTCATATATAGCTGATAACATTATCATGCTAATTTTGCCTTTAATTTGATTTTCAAGAGCTATTTTGTCTGCATCAATTAAATATACTTTAATATCATTATTGACTATGTAATTAATATCATCTTGATATAGTTTATCGATTATATTAATATCGCTTGTATTAATTAATAATAATCCATCTTTTTTAATCTTATTTATTATTTTATATTTAAATAAATATGATGCATTAGATACAACTAATAAATTAGCCTTGTCTACATAATAAGATGAATTAATTGGTGTATCTCCATATCTAATATGTGATATAGTTACTCCCCCTGATTTCTTACTATCATATTGGAAATAACCTTGTACATATTTTGTTTCACCAACACCTGTTATAAAGTTTTTAGATGCAGATATCATTCCATCTGATCCATATCCATATATTAATATTTCATTATAACCATGTTTAAGTTCATATTCTTTAGATTTAATAGATGTATTTGTTACATCATCATTTATTCCTATTGTGAAGTTATTCTTAGGTGTAGACATTAACATAGAATATACTCCGTATATATCTTGTGGAGTAACATTTTTAGATGATAATCCGTATCTTCCACCTACAATATCAATATTTTTATCTTTTAATGCACTTAATATATCAAGATATAAAGGTTCACCTATAGAACCTGATTCTTTTGTTCTATCAAGTACAGCTATTCTTTCAACTGTATTAGGTAATACATCTAATAAATGTTTAACTGAAAATGGTCTATAAAGATAAACTGATATTAAGCCTATCTTCATTCCATGTTTATTTTCTTTATCAATTACTTCTTTAATTGTATTATTAACTGATCCCATAGCTACAATAATATATTTAGCTTCTGGGTCGCCATAATATGTGAAAGGATGATAATTAGTATTAGCTAATTTATTAATTCTTCCCATATATGAATCTACTATATAAGATAATTTTTCATAATCTTTATTTCTTGCTTCTACTGATTGAAAATATATATCTTCATTTTCATTCATACCATATTGAATAGGTTTATCAATATTTAAGCATTTAGATCTATATTCATCTATTTTATTGTAATTAACTAATTTTAATATTTCATCTCTGTCTATTAGATTTACAACATTGTATTCATGAGAAGTTCTAAATCCATCAAAGAAATGAATAAAAGGAACACTTCCTTCAATTGCAGATAAATGAGAAACTAATGCTATATGATATGCTTCTTCGGGTGTATTTGATGCTAACATCGCAAATCCTGTTTGTCTTGCAGCATAGATATCAGAATGATCACCAAATATAGATAATGCATGAGTTGCTACAGTACGAGATGCTACATGAATAACACCTGGTAAGCCTTCACCAGCCATTTTATACATATTAGGTATCATTAATAATAAACCTTGAGATGATGTAAAAGTTGTTGTTAATGACCCAGCAAGTAATGACCCATGCATAGCTCCTGCAACACCAGCTTCAGACTCCATTTGAACCACATGTACATCTTGATCAAACAGATTCTTTTGTTCTTTATTTAAATCTTTTTGTGCTTCTGCCATGGGAGATGATGGTGTAATTGGATAAATCATATCTATTTCAGATAATAAATGAGCAGCATATGCTGTAGCTTTATTTCCATCTATTATTTTTCTCATTTTAAATCCCTTCAATCTATTGTTATTATAATATAAATAATAAAAAAAGAATAGTTATATAACTACTCTTCTCCACCATCTACAGTAGAATAATTGAATCTTTCTCCATCATTTACGCATTGTATTTTACCAAAACGTTTACAATTATCATCTTTACAATAATAACATGTTTGATATTCTCCATCGGAATAATCACAATGATGAGGATTTCTACACTTTAATAAGTCTTGTTCAGCTCCGTTATTAGCACCAACGAGAACTACAGCAAATACAACAAATCCAATTAATATAGTTGTGAATATTGCAGATATCCATACACATATTTTTTCAATTGTTGTTTCTGCTCCTAATATAAAGTTTAATACCAAACCAACAGGTGGTAATAGTATTGATAATAATAATCTTACTATTGTCATTTCAATCATTCCTTATATATAAATTATACCATAAAAAAAGCCTAGGAAAAGTGAAAGTGATAAAAAACCTGCGCGCACGAAGGTGGGGGTCACACTACTCGCTTTAGGATCCCTACACATAAAGCAAGGTCTTCAACACCACGAGTCGATTAGTCCTCCAATAATATCACAATAGTCGGTTTTTATGAAATAACCTCTCCTAGGTACTTTAAATATATCATAGTTATTATTTATAGTAAATAAATTTGATATTTAATTTACGCTGCTCTACTCATTCCACCAAGGTAGCCACCATCAGCGCACTTAGTTACACCTAAGTCTTCACCATAATTTTTCTTTTCATATTCAACTTGTTCTTCTTCAGCTTGATCTTTTTGTTCTTCTTGTCCTTTAGCTCTTTTATTGGAATGTTCTTGTATTTGTCTTACAAATTGAGCAAGTTCAGAATTGTTATTAAAGTAATGTCTCCAACCGCTTGGTGAGTAATTATTTTCTTCCCAAAATACATCGCTTTCCCATTGTGGACTCATTGTTGCATCACCAATTAAATCTCCTAATATTTCTGCTTCTTCAGCAAATGATATATTATCAAGTAGTTCAAACACTTCATCTTTATCTTTTCCTAAATAATCTCCAATATTAGAAAGAACACCATCTGCCCTTCCACCAAGGTAAGAAGCACTATCTTTTACATATCTCTCATCAATTGCCATAAATATCACCTAAATTCATTATATCATAAATAAAAAGATGGATTATGCTTTCCATCTTTCATTTACATTACAGTTTGACGAATATGGTGGTGGATTTGGCATGTCCATTTTAATGATTATAGGAATCTTAAACGCTGTACCAAAAGCAACCATTGTACCAGATTGTAATGAAGTTAATTTTTCAATAACATCACCTGAAATATTAGGTAACATTTTATTAATATAATCTAAGTCTAATGGGTGTGTCATCTTTAATATACAGAAGTTAGATGTTTGTCCAATAACTGTGTCAGATAACTCAACAGGTCTTTGAGAGATTAAGTCTAACATAACTCCGTATTTACGACCTTCCTTAGCTATACGTTCAAATATATTATAACCTAGTAAGAAGTGATCTATATCATCTTTAGTTACATATCTATGCGCTTCTTCAATAAATAAATGGAATGGACTTGCTGCTCTTTCTTTACGAGACTTAGCAAAATCAAATATCATTTTAGAGAAGATCTTAACTATTGTTTTAGCTATCGCATCATCAATATCTTC
>JAFXXB010000022.1 GCA_017542465.1 Bacilli bacterium
ATTTCTAACAATATTATCTATATCTACTATTTTAGAACTCTTAGGTATTCTAGAATCTATTATTTCATATACTAAATCTACTTGTGGTAATAGTTCTATCATTTCCTTACGAGCTTTATTCATATGACCTGGAAACCAATTTATATTAGTTTTATTTTCATTCATTTGGATCAACTCCTTTATTATTTGGTAATGACTTCATTAACAAATCAAAATCACTTTGAAGTTCTTTCATTTCTCTTTCTCTATAGATTTGAAATTCTTTTTCTGCTTTTTTTATTGCTTCTTCATGTGATATTTTACCATTACCTTCTAATATCTTTCTTCTATTTAATAATATTTGATTATCTAATTCTTGAACCCAATCATTCATTCTCATTGTTCTTTGCTCTAATGCTTGTAATTCAGCAAAATCCAAAAATTGAGATACTAATAAATTTAATCTTTGTAACTCAATTTCAGATAAATAATTTTTAGCAATCTTAACATCGTCGATAGTTACATAATTACCTTTAAAATTAGTCATACCAACATACGGCTTTTCATTATCCACTCTATTATATATTAATTCAGCGGCAGTTTGTTCATGTACTGCATAATGTAATTTATTTTGAACGGTAGCAAAGAACTTTTTTGTTATATCACTTCTAGGATCATAATCTATACTTGTTGCATATATATCTGTAACTTGTTGATAAAAATTTCTTTCACTAGAACGAATATCTCTAATTCTTTGAAGTAATTCTTTAAAATATCTATTGCCACCTTGTTTTAATCGATTATCATCCATAGTAAAACCTTTTTGTATATATTCATGTAGTCTTGTAGTAGCCCAGATTCTAAATCTAACAGCTACATCAGATTGAACTCTATATCCTAAGGCAATTATCATATCTAAATTATAATGATCAATATTTCTTTTAACTTCCCTATTACCTTCTTTTTGAACTAACAAGAATTTCTTGTTAGTTGAACTTGGTAATTCTTTATCATTATAAATAGAATTAATGTGCTGACTTATATTTTGTTGTGTGGTCTTATATATATCAGCTAATTGATTTTGAGTTAACCAAACATCCTCATCTATAAATTTAACATCAACTCGAGTTAAGCCATCTTTATCTTCATATATTAATACCTCGTTTTTATTATTCATAATTGCCTCCATTTCTATTATTAAATATCATTTCTTCTTACGAAATCATTATATACCCAATCAGGTGCATAATCCAAAATATATGATAATTCATCAATTAATTCTTTTTTAGTCATTGAACTAATATACCTTTGCGTCTTATTATATAATTTTTCTTGATAATCCTCATATTCATTTTGTAATCTTTCTTGTTCTTCCTCAAATTTCTTTGCTTCTTCAGGAAATGCTGTAAAAAATGTTGCTACTATGTGCTTACAAATTATTCTTTTTCCATCTGCAAGTGGGCAAGTACAAGTAGACCTTCTAGGATGAGATACATCTAAATATATATCATAATTATTGGTACCGATTGCTGTGCTTGTAAATTCATAATTATTTATTTGTTTTAAATTGTTTATTTTCTTATTTTTGTAATAATCTAATCCTCTCCAACAAGAAGCACCACTAGATAATGAAATTATACTCATTTTTACACCTCTTTTTTTATAAAAGTTAGACTCCTGTCACCACACCCAAAATGATATGGCATTTTTGGAGATTTTCTATCTATTTTTTGTACTTTTCAGTAATTATTTATCAAAAAAATGTAATCACTAAATACTTAGTTTTTCCCTTATTTTATAGGAGTATCGTGAATAGTTAGACTAAATTGTCATCAACCAGTTTATATTAGTTTTATTTTCATTCATCCCACTCAACTCCTTTATTTCATTAATTCTTTTAATCTATTTTTATATCTTATTGGAACAAGTTTTTTAACATTACCTTGTTCATCTACACTTACTTCTGGTATATATATACCTGTTTCAAGTTCTATATAATCTGCAATTATTCTTCTATGGCAAAATTCATCTATTGGTTCATGACACAATAATATTATATCATTACCAAATTTCTCATTTAATATATAAAGTAACTCTTTAACATCTAAATCTTTTAGTCTTATGTCATAATAACTTTTTATATATTCATCTTCTATTTGTTTTCTAAATTCTATATATTCTTTTAATTTAGAGACATCTTTTTTTAATTCTTCTAATACTTCTAATTTTTCAGCATAAGGTGTATAAGTAACTAGTTTAGGAGCTAATTTTTTATATGCTGGTCCGAAATATCCCCATGCATTACCACCATCACCAGTAACGGATACAGTATTACCACTTTTTACATCATAATAATTACCTGTTCCTAAAATTATTTTAGATAAATCACTCATATTTTCACCTCATTTATTTATAGTAATCACCTTATTCTATTTAATACTTTTACCATAGTATTCAACATCTATAGTTGTACCATCTGGATAAATATCTGGCATAGTTTTTATATAATCAGTAAATCCATATTTAGTATATATAGCTTTATTCTTTTCTTCTTGTACTTCAACACCTAATGTTACTCTTTCATATCCTTTTTTCTTTAAATCTTCTATCATATATTTAAATAGTATAGAAAAATATCCTTTACCTTGATATTCTTCTTTAGTTCTAAAAGCTTGCAGATAAGCAGTTTTATCATCTACTAGATTTTCACTGTTATTTACTGCATTTGGATCTAATGTTGCAACAGCCTGACTAATTACTTCACCATTTAATTCACCTACATATGTTATTGCTGTACCATTATTGAATCTTTTAATTGCTTCTTCTTTCCATTTGATCCAATTATCTTTATCATCTTTAGCATTAGCTATTTCATAATCAAAATCATTATTAATATCTTCTAGAGTACCTATTCTACAAACATAATTATTCATATAATCATCTCAAATAAATTATAACATAAAAAGTAGGAAGACTTCCTACTTTGTTAATTTCTTTACTCTACTCTTATTATATAAATATTCATTTATAGTTATTTGATGTCCATGATCATTCACATCATCTACACTCTTCATATCATTATACATTCTCATAAAGAAAATATTAAATGGTTTATATGAACTTCCTGAATTTCTAAATCTAATTGATATATATCCTTTACTATGAAAATCAGTATCATATTCATCTTTATCTGGTTGAATACTAAAGTTAATTATAAACTCATCTTTATCTTTAACTATCTTTAATATATTTGCAGCATCATGTGCTGTTTCATCTGAATACCAAGTAATAGTATTAGTTTCTTTATTATATAACTCATTATAATTTGAATAATTTTGTTCTCTATATTTCTTTTTATTTTCTTCTATTTCTTCTTTAGTATAAAACTCATCTTCCGTATATAGATTTATATTATCTATATCTATAAATAATTGTTCAAATAATTCATATAATTTAGAATTCTCTTGTGTAATAGTAAATGAGTAATCTTCATTATTAGTTCTTATAAACCAATATAAATCACCATTACCGCCGTAATAAATACCAATATATTTATTATCTTCTTTTAATATAATATTATATGTTATTGCATCCTCTTGTTGTATTATTTTCATATTGTCTCCTTATATTATTATTCCATCTCCATCATATAATAAATATAACTTATCCTTAGATGTTTCTTTTATATTTATTATCTTATAAAATCTATCTTTAAATTCTTCATTAATAATTCCACATGAAGTTAATATAATATTATTCATTTATAACTCCTTTATCTTTAGCTGTGTATTCTTTTAAACTTACGACTTCATATTCAGGATCTTTATACTCACTTATATCAAAATCTTTAAATACATCTCTCATTATTTTGTTATTATCATTTACTGTATAAGCTCCAAATTCCCAATTATTTAAAGTTTTTCTATATGCATAGAAATCTCTTGGTAATGATAAGTTATTATAATTATACTTATCATATATAAGTCCTTTAATAGAATCAAATAAATACCACTTATCACTTAAAAAAATTTCTAAGAATACATGCCCTAGTATTATGTTAGTTTTAGGTCTAGATTGAGATTCTTCTATCCAATCAATCCTACCAGATGAAACAAATACTGTTGGTATTCCTTTCATTCTTAAAATAGTACTTAATACTAATCCTACATCATTACAGCCTGTATATACTCTTGATTTAATTATTTCTTCTACTGTTCTTTCAAATTGTTTATATTGTTTATTTTCATCTTTCTTAAATTCATGTTTGAATAGTCTATATAATTTACCAACATCTTCAATAGTATTTATATCTTCTACCATGTCACAAAATTGTTGTGTGGCTTCACCTATTTCATTTTGCCCATCATTAATTAAGAATCTACTTAAATCTTCTCTATTTATATTACATATTTGATTTAGATTATTCATAATATTCACCTATAAATATTATATCATTAAAAAAACGGATTATTTATCCGCTTTTATTAATATTTTACAATTATATATCTTCTTCTCTTAAATAATCTTTAGCTTTATTCTTTAAATCATCTAATGTATAAATCTTAACTGAATAATATTTACTATTATTAGATATTATTACTCTATCATCTTCAAGTTTAGCTAAACTCTTTATATGACCTACTTTATTATAATCTTTATCAATTATATATGAATCAGATATATCACCTAAATATATTCTTCCATATTTATCTTTACCATAGTAATGATTAATTTTACCAACTTTATTAAGATATTTTAATAGTTTCTTATCTTTTGTACTATAAATCGCCACATCTTCATTTGTATAATTAACAAATAATAATTCTTGATTTGTATCATAGAATACATTATTAACTAAATTCTTACTTCTTAAATCATATTTTTCTTTTACTTTATCTAATTCAGATGGAGTAATTGATTCATCTTTAGGATAATCTATTTTAACATCTTCTTCTTTAATATCATCATTAGTTTTAGGTTCATATAATATTATTCTATTCTCATTATTAGGTATTAGTAAATAACCATCTTGAGATATAGCAACTTTAATATAACTATCCATATTGAATTCATATTTACCTTTATATTCAATACTATTCTTATATTCCATATTTATATAATTAACATGTCCATTCTTTAAGAATACTAAATATATTTCTTTATTCATAAATGAATATAAATCAATTATTTCACTGTCAGTATGGAATGTTTGAATTAAATCACCATCTTTAGCATTAAATACACTAATCTTATCATATGATGCAATAGCTATATGATTCTTACCATCTTCATATGATCTATTTAGGTATTTACCCCATACATCATCATAACTCTTAGACCAATTAGTTTTATCATTTAAATAATTATATGAAGTAATAATTGTATTATATTTATTCTTATATGAATTATTTACTAAGATATATGCATTATCACCTATAGTCATAATTCCATTCATATATCCAGCTGTGAATGATATCATATTTATTTCTTTTCCATCACTTGTAGATATAACATGAACAGTCATTGAATCTTTCACATCTAAACTAAAGTTTTCAACTGTAGTACTAGCAAATAAATATTTACTATCATCTGAATAATATAATTCCTTCATATATTTGTCTGTTGATGTAGTTTTAGTTACTTCTCTATCATCTTTAACACTATAAATGTGTAAGTTATCACCATCAGTATATGATAAGAATTCTCCATTTGAACTACCACAAACAGAAATATAAGACCATTTTTCTTTTTCAAATTCTTTAACTACTTTTCCATCACTTGTATTTACTATTACTACATTACCTTTATCATTAATAAATGCTAGTTTATCATTTCCTATAAATGAGAATATTCTTTCACTACTTACACTACCATTAGCTTTATAATTAGCTATTACATTTAATGTTTTAGAATCAAATAAAGTGATTTCTTCTGATTCATCATATACAGCAGCATATTTATTATCAGCACTTGATTTAATAAAATCTGCTACACCCTTAGTTTTTATTTCAGTAATAGATTTATATGATGATCCAACATCATATACACCTAAACTTTCAGATAAAGCATATTCAGCATCAGCTGTATAAGGCATTCTGACACCCTCAAACTCTGTTAATGCATAATAAGCGTTTTTAATAGCATCATATCTGTTATCTATTTTTAAGTTTTCAACTGATTCTCTTGCAAGTGATAATGCTTGATGACTTGCTAATATATTTGCTTGAGTATTAATCTTAATAAACATAGTAAGTGCAAAAATCGCAAATGCTAAACTAGCAAAAGTAACACCTAAAGAAATATTAAGTATTTGTTTTTGCTTTCTTAATTTATGTCTTTGTTTTAAATCATCATACTCTAAGTTATACATTGGAGCTATTAATCTTAACTTTTCTTCTTTTATTTTCTTTAATACTATTCCTTTGTTTTCTCCTCTTACATCTGCTGCAAGTGGTTCAACTAAAGTCTTCTCTATTTTTGCTTTTCCATCTTTTGTCTTAACCATTACCTCATCATATAATACTTCTTCTGGGAAAGACTCATCTGGTTCACCTTCAATTAAAACACAAAAGATATTTTTTCTTCCTCTTAATTTCTTAAATGTTTCAATTTCCTTCTTGCACCATAAAGAATCTTTTAATCTAGGAGAACAAATAACAATTAAATATTTAGAATCCTTTAAAGCTTCAATAATTGGATCTTCAAGATTACTTGATAAAGGTAATTCATCTTGATCTCTAAATACTCTCTTAATAGTTCTTCCTTGAATGTTTAATTTCTTTTTTAATGCTTTAGGTAATTCATAAGTTTCTAATACTTTATGTAAATTCTCTGCAACATACTTATCTAAATCACAATGTCTATAACTTATAAAAGCATCATATTTATATTCTCTATTTTCCATATTAATCACCCTCAATATCACCATTAATTATACCATATAAAAAAGTAGGATTATACTCCTACTTAATTATTATTTCAGTACTTATCCTAAAATTATCAAATGATTTTTCTTCCACTGCTTTATTATTCTCATATGCAACTATCATATCTGGTTTTTCTATATTTATTTCTAATAAATATTTATAATCATTTAATCTAGTTATATATACATCATCTTTAGACATATCAAACACATATGACATATTATTATAATCTACTTCTGAATCCCAACAAAATAATTCATTAACATTAGTTCTTTCATTGAAAGGTAATTCTTTTATCTTATTATACTCATTAGGATTACCATTTAAATATAAAGCAACTTCATTGTCTTTTGAGTAGATTTCAATATTTTCATTATCAGTATCTATTCTATCTATTTCATACTCTTTATTATTAAATATCATATTGTTACCTTCTTTCATTTTTTGGTTCTGTGTTAACCTTAATTGGTTTTGACCTCTCTTTTATTATTTCTTTAGAATTATCTTTTTTAATAAAAATCATTAAAACACCTCTTGGTAACAACCATTATAGCACATTTCAATTATTATTCTATAAAACCATTACTTACCTCTTTAATCTTATCTAATTCCAAACTTGTAACCTGATAAGCATTCCATGCATTATGGCAAGTATAACCTGTTGTATGTGATTCAACAATATTACCCCAGTCAAATAGTATTAATTTCATTTTTATCACCATTTTAATTATAACATTAAAAAAGATGGATTAATATCCATCTTAATTACTATAATAGTTACCCATCTTTACTTTAATATTCTTAAATGTTCCTTTTACAAATCTGAATGGTACTCCTTCTTCATTATAAGTAGCACCAAATGTTAAAGGAGCATCATAAGTAAATGTTGGGTCAACATCACTTAAATATTCTAATGGTTCACCATTGAATGAATAATATAACTTATTATTAGCTCTAACTATTCTTACACTTTGTACATCAGGTTCAATTCTAGAAACTACCGAAGTTCCTTTTCCGCCTTTAATAGAATATGTTATTAAAGGACCTTCATCAAGTCTAAATACAAATCCAGGAACAATATCATTTACATTTACCAATCCCGACTCATCTTTAGATCCTATCAATGTTTTATGTTTTGAACTATCATCTGGATCATCTAACAATAAGTTATCTATTTCCATATATATTTCGAAGTCTTTTTCAATGTTTTCTCCATTAAATAGATTTATACCAGTATCAATAAATGTTTTATCTGCATATGCACTACATTCAGCACCAGTCATTTCATTGTATGCACCATTAAATGTACATGCACCTAATTGAGAGAATACAACTGGGAATGGATCAGTATCAGACCATCTAGTATATAAAGTCATATCACTTGTTGGAATGTAATCATTCTTAATTTCAATTCCACCAGTTAATTCTGTATACCATCCATTAAAATATTTGCCATCTAATGTTGAATTAGGTAAATCATTAATCATTTCACCAGCATGAACATCAAGTGATGTTGGTGAAACACTTCCTCCATTAGGATTTAATGTAATAGTATATGTAGGATTTAAATATATTTCTTTATAATTAATTCCTTCGACCACTTCTATTTTATTCTTTAATGTAGTTCTATCTTCAATTTCATCAAATCTACTATAATCTCCAATAGTTGAATTGATACCATTACTTTTACCTAATAATACACCATCATACATCTTTAAATTATTTGATGTAGATAAGCCATATGCTTTACCTCTAATATATGGAGTACTATTTGCTACACCATCATTTTTACCTATAACTAATACACCAGCATTATTAACACCACTAGATTCTTGAGCAATAATAGTACCATCTTCAATATACATTGTACCTGTTTCAGTATTTTGAACAGCCCCTCTTTGACTAGTTACATTAGTTAATATTGAGTTTCCTTTAATAGTTAATGTTCCTTCATTATAAACCGCTTGTCTACTACCTGTTCCATTTAAATCAGCACCATCGATTATCGCAACAGCATTAGGATAGTTGTTAATAACACCTGCTGGTGCATCACAGTTAAATGTTCCACCAATAATATTTAAAGTTCCATAGTTTTTAATTGTACTACATGTGTTTTTAGTACATGGATTATTAACAACATAACCTGTTGCATCTAAAACAATATTTCTATTTTCAGGTATAATAATTTGTTCTGATACACTCTTAATAATTGTTACCTTTGTTTCATCAGAAGTATCAATAGAATCAAGTGCTTTTTTAATTGATGTAAAGAATTCACCATTTATTTCAGCTACTGCATCCAATGGTACCCAATTAGCAACATAACTCTTATCACCAGTACTATGAGTTTTAATCTTAACAGACTTACTAGGCTTATTACCATTTGATCCTGTCCATCCTCTAAACTCATAATCTTCTTTTGTTGGATTATTTAAAGTGATTGTTTCATCTTCATAAGTATATGTATTAGGATTTAAAGGAGAAACTGTTCCACCATCTAAATCGTAAGTTATAGTATAAACAGCAATTAAATACTCACCTTTAATAGACATATTATCATATACTTTTGTATCTGGAAGAACTTCTTCGCCAGCTTCATCAATCCATCTAACAAATGTATATCCATCTCTTTCTATAGGATCAATTGTTCCAATTACATCACCATATTTATAAATAATAGTTTGAATTATATTATTATCATCATCTAAAATATTAATACTATATTCTTCAAATCTACCCTTTACTACAATGTCATTAAAAGAAATAATCATTTCATTTTCTTCAAGTGATCTAGTGTAATTAATTACAAATGGTATTCCAATTATTATTAAACATAATAGTAATAAACTGCATAATATAATTTTATATTTCTTTTCTAATTTCATTAATAAATAGATAATAACAAATAATGCTAAAGTAATAACAAATAGATATATATAAATATTATCACCTGTTGTAGGATTAATAATTATATCATCATCAATAATGATGTCGTCACCTTTTACTTCTTCTTCAGTAGCATATTTAATAGATATCTTTAAATCTTTAATATCTACACTATCATAATTAATTAACTCATTAGTATATTTTAAAGTTACAAATATAGATTTAGTTTCTTTAGAATAAAAATAGTTTTCATCATATTCATAAGATATAGAAATGTTAGCATTTGTATTATTATCACTTATAGACTCAACCTTATAACCAAAATTATTATTATTTCTAATAACTAATTCGAGAGTTACTGCATCGCCTTTACTGTTAAATGTAATATTACTTGTTATTTCACGAGACGAGAAAACAGGTTCAACTACATCGATTGTCCCTACTGTTTCCTTGACCTTAACACTATCAACAGTAAAGTCTGCAACGCTAGCATTTACAGTCTTTACACCTATAATTGATAGTATTAATAATACGATAATTATTAATTTTACGCGTATTTTCGTCATATCTTATTTCCTATCCTATTAAAACAATTATATCAAAAAGGATAATAAAAAAAAACAATTATTTTTCAATAACTGTTTTTTTAATTATTCGATCATATAATCTCTAAAGGCTTGTATTAAATCATCAAGATTTTGTCTTTCTTGTTGTGTTTGACAATCTTGTACAAACCAACTATATACTCCTCCATCATCATTAATAGAATTATACATATAAACAAATTTTTGATCCTTACTTACACTTGAATTAGGATCAGTAGCATAATATCTATGCCTATTAACTAATCCAAAGAAATATGATAATTCATAATCTTCAAGCATATCTTCTTCAGTTACACCTAATAGACCTTCAAGTATATATGCTAATGTACCAGTTCTATCAGTACCAATTCTACAATGGAAATATACTTTCTTTCCAGCTATTATATCTTCCATTACTTCTATAACTAAATCTCTAGATAATTTATAATTATCATATTGAGTTTGATAATCAATTTGATAATGCTTGATTTCTCTGTGTTTAAATTGATCTGTTGGGAATTGAGCCTCAGTAGTTGGTATTTCAGAACTCTTTCTTAAATCTATTTCTTCATTAATACCTAACTTAGCTAATTGAGTAACATTATTAGTATCACTATAAAGTCTCTCACCTCTAAATATTATTCCATATTTAAGAGTTCCATCAACTGTTCCATCACCATCAGTATCAACTTTAAGTCCACCTAAGTCACGTGCATTTCTTACCCCATTAATATTAAGTGTTCTTCTATTTCCTTCAGCCTTAACTAATCCGTGAACTTGTGGGTCACTATCAAGTTCCCAATAATATGTTTGCCCTGGAATCATATTATATATTACACCATTATCTGATGTAGTATATGTTACAGGACTTCCTTTTTCTTTATTGGCTTCACTTGAATCATAAACATTTATTTGTCCTGTAAAGCCTGTATCATATCCATTTGGTTTATCACATAGATTTGTGCCAGATGTTGAACATGTGTTTTCATTACACTTACAACCATAATAATTGAAATTTGCATCCATATTTGCTTGGAATGTTGATTGATCATTTTTCCAAGTACCAATGCTATTATAATATGCTGTCATAACATCATTAGTCATATTGAAATTATCTATTTCAGTTGATGCTTCATAATGCCACTTAGCAACATATGTTTCATTACCTTGAGGGATAGTATGCTCATCTACTAATATTCCATCAGTAAGATTTGTATACCATCCATCAAAAGTATAAACGCCTCTTGTTGGTGTTGGTAATTGATTACCAATTTCTTGTCCTTTATCAACATGTAATGTATTTGGACTAACTGTTCCACCATTAGGTTCTAAAGTTACTTTATATGTAGTTGGAGTTAACGAATAATACAATCTATAATAAGTAATAGTGCCTTCAGTAATTGAATCAGTTACTTTGCTTGCTCCTTCTTCTGTATCTTGAACAGTATCTTCATTCTCAATAGCTGCTTTCTTACCCATAATCATACCATCATATATATTTACATTTCCTTTTATTCCTAGTTGATTATTATTTGTTGCATCTGATCCAGATTTAACTTCAATTATATCAGTATCATATATACCATCTTTTTCACCAATATTAACTGTTCCGGATGCATTTAATATTGCATTAAAATTCTTAGAATAAATAGTACCACTTAATACAGTTGTTACACCATTATTTAAATTATGAAGCGCAGCTCTATCACCTTTATTTTCAATGTATGAATTATCTTTAATAACTACAGTACCACCATTATTATAAACACCTTGTCTACTTCTTGTATTTATAATGCTAGCATTTGAAACATGCAATGTTGAGTTTGACTGAACATTTACTACACCTTGAGCAATATCACTTGCAATAGTACCATTCTTAATCTCTAAGAATTTAATATTACTATCAATTGCATTTCCAGAAGTAACTGTAAATGTTTTATTATTTAAATCTAATATTACATATCTATTTAATTTATTTGAATCTGTTAAATCAATCTTATCAGATGAGAAATCCTTTAATATCTTTATAGTAGTTTTATCTGCATCAGTTCCAGTTGGATTATTTACAATTGGCACATCAGCAAAAGCAGCTGATAAAGTACTATAAAATGCACCATCTATTTCAGCGATTGTACCAACAGGAATCCACTTAGCAACAAATGTAACATCACTTGTAATAATAGTTTCTTCAGTTACTTCAGTCGAATAAGTTGAATCAGTATACCATCCAGCAAAATCAAAATCAACTTTGCCAGTACTTGGTAATGTACCTATAGCTGTATTCTTAGTTACTTCTATATCTTCAACAGTATCTCCACCTTGTGTGTCAAAACTTACTACAAATGTATTAGATACTTCATGAACTTTAACATTAACTGTTTTTGTTGTATTAGATATCAATCCAGTTATTGTAATTGTAGTATCACCAGCACTTAATGCCATTATAACACCATCAGAATCAACTGAAGCAATAGTACTATCTGTTGATGTGAACTCACGTGGTTCAACCAAATTAATATTGTTAATAACAATTCTATCTGATTCACCAACAGATAATATGAAATTGTCTTTTTCTAGAGTCGAATCCTCAACATTAACTGACCATCCAGCGTATAATGTTTCATATCCATTTGGAACATATGTTGAATCAATTTGAGTAGTATAATCACTTGATGTGAACCATCCAATAAATTGATGATCAGACTTTGTTGGTGTTGGTAAAGTACCTATTGCATCACCTTTATCAATAGCTATTACACTATTTCCTGATAATGTTCCACCATTAGTATTTAATCTAATAATATATTGATCATTTATTAAGTTCATTGGAACTTCAATAATAGGTTTAATACAATTATTTGAAGTATTATATTTATCAGATGTTACTTCATCTAATTTTCTTGTATCATTACGATATCTTATTCTTTTACCATCTGATTCTTGTTCTAACCATGCAGTACTTCTTTCACCTATACCTGAATATAAACTATTTTCAAATAAGAACTCATATCCATTTAATGCACCATCAGTTTTTAGTTCAGAATATGTTTTATTAGTCATATCCTCTATTTCTGATAATCTAATGAATCTAGCAGGTCTATAATCATCAGTTTGTATTTCAAATGTTACAGGTAAATTACTCCATTGTGTTGTTGTTGGAAGTAATGTTAATGACGTATCATAGTTATAATATACATTTATATCGCTTTGTCCTTTATCACCACTGAATGTTATATATGATATAAGAACAGCATTATCACCATTATTAGTTACATAATAGAATCTTTGATTATAGCCAGAGCCATCTACATTACAATCAAAAGCATCTCCTGGTTTTAACGTATCAGAATCGATTATGTTACCATATTCAATTGTATCACCAGATGAATAACCATTAGCTCTACAACCTTTTCCACTTGCCGAATTACATGTTTCAGTATGTAATGTTGTAGATTTAACACATATAGTTCCAATCCACTTAGCAATTAATGTAATATTACCTTCAGGTACATAAGTTGAATCAACCTTAATACCATCTGTTAAATTTGTATACCATCCATCAAATGTTTTTCCTGTTTGAGTTGGTGTTGGTAATGTTCCTATAGTATCTCCAATATTTACTGTTATCGATGTTGGATTAACACTTCCTCCATTAGCATTTAATGTTACTGTATATACTGAACCCGCTCCATATTCTATTTTGCTCTTTGGTACTTCTATTACAGGACGGACACCGCCGAAATTCGTATTGTTGGTGCTGCCGTTGCGGATGCTGCGGTAGTAGCCACCTTCATACCAACCGGTGTCAGAGTTAAACGCGTAAGGCGTTTCTAACCAAGTTCCGGTGTTTCCTATTGTTGATTTTGCGTATCTTGTGTTTTCCATTATATAGTTACAGCTATCTAATTCTCCTGTTGTCTTTCTTCCTACTTCTGTCAAATTACATCCTGACATTAATTCTTTCGCTGTTAATAGTCTTGCTGCATATCCTTCGTAACTAAAGTCTGTTGGTAGTGTTCCGCCACCAGCTACTGTTGGTGAATCATGTGTTGATAGATATTCTGCTAGGATTGCACGTGTATCACTTTTTAAACTAACATTACTCCACTGACTTGTTGTTGGTAATTGAGATACTAATGTTCTTGGTCCATGCCAGTTTTCATTACTAGAATCATATGCAAATGTGTTCTTATTACATGATACTCCACTTGTTATATTATTATAATATATTAATACTGCTGTACTTGTATCAAATTCTTTTGAAGAAGTATCATAGTAATCACTTACATAATAGAATCTTTCTGTTAATTCATCAAAATCTCCATCTCCATTTACATCACATGTAAATGCATCTCCTGAAGTTAATGTTCCACTTGTTCCACAAGATCCATATGTTATTGTACTTGTTCCTTTTGAACCGCTTGTTGTATATCCTGCACCTGAACAATAATAAGTCTCATCTGTTTGCGAACATGTCTCTTCATGTAGTTTTACTGCTCTTCTACAAACTATTCCATCACCTATTGTGATGTTTTCGTTATTAGAACATGTATTCTCAGATAATCTTGTTATATTTTCATTATCTGCACATGTTTTTAATTCATCAAATTTAGCATATATTGTTGTATCTTCCGTTATTGCAGTATTTTCAAAGTCAAATTTAGTTGTATACTGATCAGTTGTATACCAATCATCAAATACATATCCTGTTTTTGTTGGATCAGTAGTTGGTCTTGTTACTGTACCACCAGAATTAATTGTTTGACTTGGTACTGTTGATCCTCCATCTGTATTAAATGTTACTGTATAAGTATTAATATTATATTTAGCGTAAATAGTTGTATCACTTGTTATTATTGTATCAAAATTAAATACTGTACTATATGTGTCATCTGTATACCAGTTATCAAATGTATAACCTGTTTTTGTTGGATCAGTTGGTTTTGTTATTTTATTTCCATAAATAATTGTTTGATCTGCTACTTCTGATCCTCCATCTGTATTAAATGTTACTGTATATTCTTCTCTATCATATACATATTCTACTCTAGATTGACCATTTCCATTTATTGTAACTTGTTGTAAGCTTGGTGTCTTAAATCCAGTTCGTGGAATAACTGGTGCTGATACAGTAGTATCTGTAGTTCCTGTCTCAGTAGCGGTTTCAGTAACATAATCACCATTTAATGTTTCATATTTATGATCAACATAGTAAGTTGTATCAGTGTTAGCTGTATATAATGGTTCAACACTTACATTACTTGTACCAATAGTTATAGTAGTTTCTTGAGTTGTTGCACCATTTGACCAACCATCAAATGTATAACCAGCTCTGTTTATTGCGTTTAATATTACTTGTTCTTCATAATAATATGTTCCAGATTTATCTGCTTCAACATACTCTGGATGGACAATTGTTAATGTATATTGATTTCTAGTATATTCATAAGTAATACTTGCTTCTCCATCACCAGTTATTGTTATGTTTTGTTGAGCAGGACTTGTAAATCCTTCTCTTGAAACTAATGCTGCTGGAATAGTTGTATCTGTTGTTCCAGTTCCTGGAGCATTTACGGTTTCCCATCCACCATTTAATGTTTCATATTTATGAACTACTAGATATGGTGTATCAGTATTAGCAGTGTATAATGGTTCAACACTTATATCACTTGTGCCAATTGTTACTGTTATTTCTTGAGTTGTTGCACCATTTGACCAACCATCGAATGTATAACCAGCTCTAGTCTTTGCATTTAATGTTACTTGTTCTCCATAATAATATGTTCCTGATTTATCTACTTCAACATACTCTGGATGAACAATTGTTAAATTATACCGATTTCTTAAATATTCATAAGTTATTTCAGTATTTCCAAATCTACTAATTGTTGTAGTTGTTGTTGAAGGAGCAGTAAATCCTTCATAATTCTTAACACTTGGAGTAATAACTGCTCCTGTTGTACCAGTTAATTCATCCTTGTCAGATTCTAAATAACTACCATTAATTTGTTGTTGATAATGATATACAACATATGGTGTATCTGTATTTTCTGTCCATATTGCAAATAATTCTACTGAACCTTCAGTTAATAAATTTTTAATTGCTTGACCATCTGTATAAGAATTACCTGTACCAGCAGCAGTTGTATTCCATTCTACAAAATGATATCCAGTATAAGTAAATGCATTAGTAGTTAATGCTTGTTCAACATCATATGTAAATGTTTGATTGCTCATTGAACCTTCAGCATATTCGTTATTCTTATTGAATGATACTTGATATGTATTGGCTGTATATTTTAATAATACACTTATTGGACCAGTAATAATTGTATCTTCAGTTACCTCATTACCATTTTGATCTACATACTTATCAAATACATAACCAGTGATGTCATCATGAGTTAATGCACCTAACTTTTGACCATATGTTATTGTTCTTGTTTCAATAACATTACCATCTTTGTCTTTAATTTGTATTTCATAGTCTTCATATTCGCCAACCAATTCAATACTAGTAAATTTTAATTTTAAAGTAATTTCTTCATTAGCATATGAAGCAATAGGAACAAATACCAATGATAAACATAATATAATTAATCCGCTCTTTATTTTTTTATCCTTAACAAAGTAAAGTGAAAGGACAATACCAACAAAAGCAATAACTAACCACATAATATATTTTAAGATTTTATCATTTGTTGTAGGATTGATGATTATATCATCACCTTTAATTTCCCCTTCTTCAGAAACTAAAGATAACTTGATAACCAAATCATTTATATCTACTTTATCAACATTCTTTTCTGTTTCTTTATATGTAAAAGTTATTTTAATATTGGTTGTTTCATTAGGCTGAATATAATCTGTAGAATAATTATAAGTTATAACAAATTTATCATTTGAATTATTATCAGTTATAGAATTAATAGCGTACGCTTCAGATTCATTATTTTTAATAGTAACATCAAATGTAACATAGTCATCTTTTTGATTAAACTTAATATTACTTACTACTTCATCAGATGATAAAACAGGATCAACTACATCAATTGTTCCACTCTTACTATCAACACTTATATCTTCTACACTAAAGCCATTTGCAGCATATGCATTAGGTATAAATAATGCTATAAAAAATATGATTAAAATCAATAATTTCTTGATGTTATTTCTCATATTTATTTTCCTACCCTATACAAAAACATTATATCATTTTAACCACTTTTTATACAATAAAAAAAGCAACAATTTTTATAATAATTATCGCTTATTTTTTTACTTGTATTCTATGCCTTTAAATGCGGCTCTTGCAGCTATAAGTCCCATAGCTACAGCTACCTTTATATCCACTTCTTGATGTTTATCTGTTAGTTCTATTTTTTGATCAATTGTTTCTTCTAAAGATTTAATTGAAACAGTATGTTCACCATTAGGTATTTCAACAGTTATAGTTGTTCCATTTTTAAGTTTACCAACTTCGTTTCCATCTACAATTGCAGTAAATGGAATAGCAAAACCAAATATAGCCGCTTTTCTAATTATATTTATCTTACCCATTTATTTTTTTCCTTTCTTGTTAAATTTATAATATTTTAATATCAATCCATCAACTAGAATTAATAATATCATATCTATAATAGTTCCTATATATACTACAATACTTTGTACTGATGTGAATATATATAAACTCCAGCATAATACACCTATGAATTGTAATAATAACATTCCCAAAGAATAATCATTACTAGATTTTGTTTTGATTAACTTTATTATTTGAGGAACAGTTTGTATATAACTACATATATAATAAATCGTACAAAATATTACCATATTAAACTCCTTGATATTTATCTGATACATAATCTATTGATGATAGATAATCATCCAATCTCTCTTCTAATGTATCGCCCTTACAATAATAAATATCATATTCATATACTATATTATATTTATAATTAATATTTATTAAAAATAATATACTTTTAATTATCATATTCATATACATATCTCCTTCATATATAGGTCTATGATCATCTATATAATTCTTAGTATGTATATGAACATTTCTCATTTCCTCTTTCATGTATGAACTTATATCTGTCGGATCTGCCCAATCAGCTAACACATGACCTATATCATATGTTAGATATAAATTTTCATCATTTACAACAATATCCTCAATAGCTTCAAGTTCAAGTCTATCCATTCCTTCAGAGTCATTAAGATTCTCTAAACATATGATTATTTTATTTGGGTCTGTATTTAATACTAAATCACCAATATACTTTAATGTTTCTTCTTTAGATATCTTTTTATCTTCATTATAGATTGAATGAATTGTTACATTGATAGGATATCCTAGATATTCAGAATACTTTTCTATATGTTTAAAATATTGTAATTGCACATCATACGGTAAGTTAATATTAACATGTATTTGTAATATTAAATTGTTTTCTTTTAATTCATCTATTAATTCATTTAAATAAAACATTTCATGATCATTCTCATAATCAAAATATGCTTCAACACCTTCAACATGTTTTGTTTTTTTAATTTTCTCAATCAATTCTTTAGGACTGATTGTCATGAATTTATTATTAACAGCTATTAAACTCTTCATATTATCACCTATTATAATTTTAACATAAGTAATCTATCATATTATTTATAATACCTGTTTATTTACATAAAAAAAGAAGTATTACTACTTCTTAATTATCTTTTTTATCCTTTGTTTATATCTTATGGGATTAACTCTTTCTATATTATTATCTTTATCAATTATTATCTCAGGCACATATATATTTGTTAATAATTCAAAATAATCTGCAAGAACTCTTCTATTTGAGAACTCTACAATGTTCTCTTTAGTTACAAGTATTATATTATCACCATATTTATCATATAGTCTTGTTAATAAACTATTAATATTTAAATGTTTTAATCTATTATTATAATAATACTTAATATATTCATCTTCTATTTGTTGTTTATATAATTCTATATTATCTTTATATTCTATTAATCTATTCTTATAATTTACAACAGTAGATTCTCTAGGCACTAATTTATTAAATCTAGGAATAAAAGGTATATTTGTATCATCTATCAATACTATATTACCTGACTTGCAATTATCTATACTGCTTGTTCCTAATATAATTTTTTTGAAATCATCCTGCATAACTATTCTTTCTTGATCATAATATTTAAATAGTTGAATTTGTTGTTTAGTATATTCATCTAATAAATAATGAAACTTACTGTTTTGAGCTTTAAGATCAGCTCTTTTAATATCATATAACATGAACATTTCTTCTTCACTAAAGAGTTGAACAAAGTTTAATAATTGTTCTTCACTAAACTTACCAACATTTATATCATGATACAAAATTAATTTTTCTACTAATTCTTTTAAATTATCATTTATATTATTTTTAATTGCAAAGTCATTAAAAATTGTTTTAGATACTTCCCAATGACCTCGCATGTGTCCTACACCATTTTCATCAAATCTAAATGTATGAGGTTTACCTACATCATGAAATAATGCCGCTAATCTAGTTGGCAAATTATTATCAACTCCATCTACCACTTTTAATATATGAGTATATACATCATATGGATGCCATTCATTATGTTGGTTAAAGTTTTTACATTTCTTTAAATCTGGAATCAATTTAAATAAATCATCCTCTTTAGATAATAAATATCTACTAGGATTATTCATAGTTAATATTAAAAACAATTCATCTATTGTCATATATATCACCAGTGAAGGTATTATAACATAAATAAAAAAACAAGTCTAAAGACTTGTTATTTTACTAATGCATAGAATGAAGTACATTTATTATCTTTATTGAAGTTTGCAGTTAATTTACCACCATTCTTATTAGCCCAAATATAAGTTTTTGAATAAGAATCTTTCTTAACTAATATACCATCTACATTACCTAAGTCTGCTTTTATTTCATCATAATAAGCACCCTTATTAACTTTAGCTTTTAAATCATTAGCTTTAGATAAATCAACTTGATCTTGTTTAACTAAATCATTTGGATATTTAGCTTCTAAATATATAGATTTAGTATCTTCATATCTCTTAGCTTCAATACTAGTATCTTCAGTTAATTCCCAAGTATATAATTTCCATTTACTTGATGAATCTTCTGCTGATTCTTCTTTTACTCTTCCTTCAAATCCGATTATACCATTGATTTCTTCAATAGTATTAGTTGCTTCAATCTTGTTTAAACATTCAAACACAGTACAATTACCTTTAGATGCAACTGTAGTAGTTCCATTATTAGAATTATTATTAACTTTCTTATCACATCCAGCAAATAATAAAACAGCTAAAGATAAAACACACATTGTTTTTAAAACATTTTTCATATTCTTACCTCCATTTATAAATATAATAACTATATGAATAAATAAAAGCAAGAAAAAAAGAACAATTAATGTTCTTTTATCTATCTTAACTATAAAGGAATTATTTCTTCTTTCCTAAGATTTCAGCTGCTTTATCCCAAACAGCATCCTTCATAGGAGTAGGTCCCTTATATTCAGCGCTACCAAATGCTAAGATTGGTTCAAATACTATTCCTAATAAGATTAATCCAATAGCAAATGAATCTTCCTTACCAAATGAACGAGCTAAACTTACATTAGTTAAAACTAAGAAGTAAATAGAAATAGCTAATGTTAATAAAGATCCAATTACAGGAATAACACTTAAGAAGCTTGATAAGTAAACAATTAAAATCCACCAAGGATTAACGCCTACCATCTTACATAAGATGTAATCACTATAAATAGGAATTAATGCAGCCCATCCAGGTTGTTTTCCTTTTACGAATAATTTCCATTTAACTATAATGCAGAATGCAACGATAGCTAAAATAACTAAAAGGTAAACAATAAAGAATGCTCCAAATATAGCAGCAGCTCCTGCAGCTTCAGCTCCATTACTAGACATACTCAAAACTCCTTTCCACTAAAAATATTATAACATAATAATTTCCATTTTTTAACAATAAATTTTATCAATTAACAACAAAAATAAAAATATACATTAATTATGTATATTTTTTATCAATTCTCTTATCTTTGGTTTCTTGGCAAGTTCTAGATAGCATCTACCACATACAGCCTTATATTTAACTTCAGCTTGTTCATTATCAGGTTGATCAATAACTATCGATTCACCTTCAAATACAGGTATACCATTTATTAATCTTAAGTTTTGAGTTGCCTTTTTTCCACATGAACAAATATTTTTAAGTTCTTCTATATCATCAGCTAAAGATAATAATCTTGCAGATCCAGGGAATGTATTCATTTGAAAATCATTTCTTAATCCATATGTTAATATAGGTACATCTAATTCTTTAGATACTTGATATAATTCATCTACTTGAAATGGTTGTAAAAATTGTGCTTCATCTACAATAATGGCATCAGGCAAATTATCAACATCTAAATAATCATATACATGATGTTTATCATCTAATAAAACATCTACTTTTCTTTCAACACCAATTCTAGATACAACTTTATCTTCTCCTTTTGTATCACTTGCTGGTTTAAATAAAAGTATATGCATCCCTTCTTGTTCATAATTATATGCAACTTGAATTAACGCAGTTGTTTTACCACAATTCATTGCTCCATATCTATAATATAACTTTGCCATTTTCAAAACCTCCTAAGTTGTTCTATTTCTTCTTGTCTTCTTTAAGTTCCTCTAGCATTCTAATTATTTGTCTTTCATTCTTTAAACTTTCAGTTATTTCTTCATGTAACCTTTCAAGAATAAGTTCACTTTTTAAATCTATTTGATAATCATTTTGATTTCTAATGCTATCTTTCTTAGCTTGTCTATTTTGACTCATCATAATAACAGGTGCTTGTAAAGATGCAAGACATGATAACATTAAGTTAAGTAAGATAAATGGATAAGGATCTCCTCCTCCATTTGTTACTATTAATGTATTAATAATAATCCATACAATAATGAATATTGAGAATCCAAATATAAATCCCCAAGATCCAGCTATTGCTGATAACTTATCTGCCATCTTATCACCAAATGACAATGACTTATCTTCTTGCTTATCAACATCAATAGTTATAGGTTTATCTATTAACATCTCAAGTAAATCTTGTTCTTCTTCTATATCAATTTCTTGTTTTAATAGTTTTTTAACTAATTCCTTTTTATTTACTACTTGTTTATTTTCCATATCTATCACCAATTTAATTATAGCACAAAAAAATAAACTTATTACAGTTTATTCTTTTTCTTCATCATCTTTGTTATATTGTCCAGTTAAACTCTTAGCTAAATCAACATGTTGTTTAACTGTTAATAAATCACCTACTACAGGAATATCTCTTATCTTATCATTTGCTGCTTGATATGCTTGATGTCTCATTGGATGAGTTAATGAATCTAATTCCATTTCAGCTTCATCTAAAACCATATTACCAACATCACTTACTACATTGTTTTGATTCTTTAAATCTTGTACCATAGGCGATGATTGAGCAACCTTAGTAAAAATATCAATATATTCTTGATTTAATGGTGATGTAGGAAATCTTGATTCAAACTCAGTTTGATTTTTCATATCCTTACCATATTCGTATATTCTATCAAATAATTCATCTATTTCTTTTTTAAGTTTATCATTTGTTACTTCATATGTATTGTATATTGCATTCTTTCTTGCATCTATACTTGTTTTAACTAAATCATTCATATTATCACCTATACTATATATTTATTATAATCTTCCATCCCATTAGAAGCTAACACAGAAGATGGATGTAAATAATCTATTTCATTTCCATCTATTGTTGTAAGTGTTCCACCTGCTTCTAAAACTATAATTGATGCACCACAAAAATCCCATGGTTGAATCTTTAATTCAAAATATACTTCAGCTCTACCTGCTGCTATATTACAAAGTTCAATAACAGCACTTCCAGCTCTTCTAAAATCAGCAGCGTTAGATGCAAATGATTGTAATAAGCTTAAAGATCTACTTCTTAAATCTTCATAATAAGGAGCGCATCCTGAATAAACAATTCCATCTTTTAATAATTTATTAGATACATGAATCTTCTTTCCATTAAGATAAGCCCCTTCATCTTTAATAGCAGTATATAATTCATTAACATATGGTAAATAACATACACCTAAGAAAGGTTTACCATTTTTTAATAATCCAATTGATATTGCACTTAGTTTTAAGTCTCTTGCAAAGTTAGCTGTACCATCAATAGGATCAACAACAAATAAGTATTCTTTATTACTTATATTATTGTCATCTCCTTCTTCTCCCATAAATGCAGCTTCAGGCATTATTCTTGCTAAACCTGCTTTTATCTTTTCTTGTATAAGAGTATCATAATTCGTTACATAATTACCAATACCATCTTTATTTTCTATATCTATATCATTTCTATCTGCATTAACTATTAATTCACCACATTCTTTAATTAATACAATTATTTTATTTAATATATCTCCCATATTCTTACCTCACTTAATTAATTATAAAATAAAAGAGTAGATAATTCTACTCTTCATTTCTTATTTTCATTAACATTAGTTTTAAGAATGAATCTGCTTCTTCAGGTTTATCTATACTTATAAACTTATCAGTTCCATCTTCTTGTACTACTTCTTTCAAAACTAATTCTTCTTCATTAATTTCATCTTTAGCAGTATCTACAGGAGACCCTAAAATAAATCTTCTACTTGCAAATTCCATATCATCTAATATATACATTTCAAATCCATTATCTAATGTAACTATACTATCTTTATACATATTCACACCTACCTAGTTATTCCTGTTTGAGATAAACCTTGTACAGCTTCAATTACTTGTTCTTTAGGGAACCAAGCATAACCTTTACCTATTAAGTTACCTGCAGCATCTGCTTGTGCCATATGCCACATCTCTTGTCCATTTTTAAGAACTACTGCTTGATCAAATAATACATGTTGTCCAGCAGCTGTATTTAATGCAATAGGATTAGATACAGATGATACGCCACCATAATGAAGTGAACTTATATCAACAGTTTGTCCTGATTTAATAGCTTGCTCAACAACAGTTGAAGTTGGAACTTCAGGTACTGTAGGAACATCAGGAACTGTTGCAGTTGGTTGAACAGGAACATGAGTACTTGATAAACCATAATCAGAGAATGCTTGTGTTGATTGTGTTGGTGTATCCACTACTTCTTGTTTAGCACCATTAATAAATCCTTGAGTATTTTCTTCAATTATTTGAGGCTCGTGATGAACTTTATCTGCTATATTTTGTAATACTGTTTTACCAGTAAATAATTCTACCATATTACCAGTTAAGTAACCTAATGCTACACCATTAACAGCATACTTGATTGGAGTAGATTTAAGCTTAGCTTTAATATTATTAACTCCTCTACCAATTGCTGAATTATTCCATGCATTACCAATATTTGTAGATGTTCTTTCTACAAACTGTCCTGCTTTACTATTATTAATCTTATTTACTACATTTGCTACTTTTCCATCTGGATGTTTATTAGTCCATGCATTTATTCCTTTATTAACAAGTTTAGATGTAAATTGAACTGTCTTAACTGCAGCTAATCCTGTTCTAATAACACCTACACCAGGAACGCATGACATACCTAAACCAGCAGCAAAACCACCAGCAAACCATAAACCTTTTTTAAGTAATGCTTTTGCTTTTTCCTTATCAAACTTTTTCTTTTCAGTAGGAACTTCAACAGAAGGTTCCTCCTTCTCTGGTTCTTCTTCAGTTGGTTCTTCTTCATGTTCTTCTGGAGTTTTTTCAACAGGAGCTTCCTTTTTATTAATATCTAATCCATGTTCTCTTAAGAATTGTTCGTATTCATCACCTTTTGGTTCATAAATACCTCTTGATATAGCATCGTCAATTTGTTCTTGTGTTAATCTTGGATCCCATTCAAGTTTTTCTTATTCATCCTTAGTTTCTTCAGCTGGTTCAGTTTTACTTTCTTCAGCAGCTTTAGCTTCCTCTTGTGCTTTTCTTCTTCTATTTAATTCAGCTAATAAATCATGATATTCTTTTACCGCTGGATCATCATCTTCTAATTCTCCTGAACTAATACTTTCTCTCCATAGTTCACCAAGTCTTCTATTAATATCCTCTTCACTCATTTTTTCAAAAGGATTAAATTCTTTTTCTTGTTCTTTTTTTCTTCTATTTAACTCAGCCAATAAATCATGATACTCAATTACTTCTTTATCATCTTCTTCAAATTCTCCTGAAGCTATTCCACTATTCCATAATTGATTTAATCTTGCATTTATTTCTTCTTCACTCATATGTTCATATGGGTTTTCTTTTACTTCTTCTTCAGTTTGTTCTTCATCAACTGTTTCCTCTTGAACTTGCTCATCTGGTTCTGGTGTTGGTTCAGATACAGTTGATTGAGGTTGAACTGGAGTTTGAGCAGGTTGTTGAGGATCAACATGTTTTCCGTCATCATAACTATTAATATTAAAATCATTACCATTGTTTATAGTTTTATAGTATTTTTTCAAATCACCTAATGTAAATCCTGTATTACTATTATTGTATAATACTACATTCTCATCAGGATCTCCTTGTTTGATATGAGTTGCAAGAGTTGATTCAATAATACTTGTTGGAAAACGTCCTAATTCACCAACTTTAGATTGATATTTTTCTTCTTTAATCTCTTCCATTCTCATCTTTAAATCGCCAAGTGTGATATCTGGTCTACCTGCATAAGCCACTTGAACTACATGATCATCTGAATTTCCTTGTCTTGTATATGTATCTATGTCTCTTTGTAAGGACTCTTCATTATATAAACTATCTATTGCAGCTTTTTTAGATTCATATTTTTCTTTTTTGATATCTTCCATTCTCATTTTTAAATCACCAAATGTGATATCTGGTCTACCTGCATAAGCCACTTGAACTACATGATCATCTGAATTTCCTTGTCTTGTATATGTATCTATATCTCTTTGTAAGGACTCTTCGTTATATAAACTATCTATTGCAGCTTTTTTGGAATTATATATATCCTTATCGATTTTTTCAATTTGTCTTCTGAATTCTCCTACTGTATAACGTACATTATTAATTTCATAACATTCATAATCATCTGGTCTATTATTATAATTTTTAAGAATATTATCCATTATCCATTCTCTAGAACAACTATCCAAAAATTCTTGTCTATTCATTATTAACACCTTCTTCAGCAAACATTTTCTTTAACTCTTCAACGTCTATACCATTTGCTTTCATTGAATCTTGTAATCCAATTTGAATTTTAGGATATAATCTATTGATTTCATTTTCATCAGTAACCTTTTGATATTCATTATTAGGTAGATGTTTAACTAAATAATACATATCAGTTATATCTGATAAATCATCCTTTAATTCATTGATAAAAGAATAATTACTTCCATTATCTTCTAGATTAGTTAAAACCATATTATTCTTTCCATCAATTACTATTATTTCTCCTACTTCGCAGTTCATTAGTCCCACTTCCTTATTTTACATCTTATACTATTATTTTATTATATTGTATATATATAATCTATAAATAAGGACTTTATTTACATGTGAATATATTTATTCTTTACAAAAAAAGAAGAATTACTTCTTCTTTTCTATATTTCCAAATTTACTAAATGGTAATAATCTTACTTCTGTAATACCTTTTATTTGTTTTGATTTAACTGCACCAATATCACGAGAGTCAAATGATACCTTACGGTTATCACCCATTACAAAGTATTCATCTTCACCAAGTGTTATACCTTCAGTACATAATTTAAAATCTCTATGACATGTATAATTCTTATATTCATCTGCCACGAATTCTTCTTCTATTTTTCTACCATCAACATATAAAGCATTTTTTATTTGTCCATTTTCTTCATACACATCATACTTTATAGTTTCACCAGGCATACCAATTACTCTTTTAATAATAGTCCCTGAATTAGATTTAATAACAACTATATCAAATCTATTAATACCTTTAACATTTCTTTTTAATTTATATAATAATAAGATATTCCCAGGTTCCAAGGTTGGTTCCATAGAATTTTGTTGTACCCTAACTGGTGATGCAATAAATATTCTTATAATGATTATAAAAGCAATTAGAATTAAGAAAGGTACATTTTCCATAAAGATATCTAACTTAGCTCTATTAGTTACTCTCTTAACTTCTTCAGGATCTTTTTCTTTCTTTTCTTCTTTTACTTCTATTATTTCTTTTTCTTCCTTAACATTCTTTTTCTTTCTCTTAGCCATGTTAATCACCAAGACAATTATAGCATATATAAGAGCAACAAAAAAGGAAAGATATTAATTTCTTTCCTTAACTTTGTATTCTTTTTCCATTCTATCGATGAAGTTAAGTTTAGCTCTTCTAACTTTACCTTTTCTAACTACAACGATCTTATCAATTAATGGAGAATTAACTTTAAATACTCTTTTAACTGCTACAGATCCTGATTTTTTTCTAACTGTGAATGCCTTAGAAACAGATCCACCAGATATAGAAGTAACTAATCCTTCAAATGCTTGAATTCTATGAGTTTTTCCTTCTACGATCTTGTAATCTACTCTTACAGTATCACCAACACGAAATTCAGGAATATCAGTTCTAACAGATTTTTCATTAATCTTATCAATTAAATTCATAACTATACTCCTTTCCTATAACATACACCCACATAATCATAAGTAAAACTCATCGGATTACATTTAGCTCTTTTTATCAAAAGCAATAGTATATTATCATATTTATAAATAAATATCAAGTTAAATAAGAAAAACAGAGTAATTACTCTGTTATAATGTATCTACATCATCATCGTCATCTTTTTTAATTTCACCATCTTCGATGACTGAATCTTCACCATCATCAAATGCTAATGGATTAATATTGATTAATCCACCTTCACCCTCTTTAGTTGGATTATCTTTAAACATTTCTTTATCAACTTCAATAGGTTTATTCTTTAATTCTTCATTTGATTCTTCATTTTTAGAAACAAACTCTGATAATGGCATGATAGTTTTTTCTTCAGGTTCAATAATATCTTGTTTTTCTTTCTTCTTGACCCTAGGGAATGGTCCAACACCTGGTATTGGATAATTCTTAGGATCTAATTGGTAATCTATTTTACCTTTAATATTACTTTGCTTTCTATTTGGAATCATAATAAATGCAATTGCACCTATAAATATTGCAACACCACCTACAATTATAAATGGTAATGCAAAATTAATAGCTCTTTTTACTTTTGTATCTTTATCTATATTAGTTCTTAAAGCTAACATATTATTAGGTCCATCACGCTTAAGTAAAATATAATAACCTTCTGATCTATATTTAGAACCATCATCATTATAAGCGTATATATCATATATTTTCATTTCAGATGATTTATTAACAGCAAATTTATTTGTAACTTTAAATACTATTCCACCATATATATTTTTATTAGTTACCATACTTGATGTGAATGTTAATTTATATTCTTTATTTCCACTTGAAGACTTTATTTCTTCATAATCTACTTTGCAATTATCACCAGCAAACACAGTATCAAGTTCAATCATATTAGAATCAAATGATATCTTAAATTCATTCTTATATGTATCTTCACCCATGAAACCAAAGAATGTAGTTATCTTATTATTTTGATATTCTTCATCCATTTCAAATGTTGGTTCATAATGAGATGCTCTTATACCATATACGTTAAAAGTAAATAAACATATAATTAATAATACTATATATCTTAACTTCTTCATATTATATTAATACCTTCATTGTTCTTATCATTTGATTAGTGTAACCTAATTCATTATCATACCAAGCTACTACTTTAACCATATGAGTTCCATCATCTAAATCTAATACATCAGTTAATAATCCATCAACTAAAGCACCATGTTTATTACCAATTACATCAGCTGATACAATAGGATCCATAGTAAAATCTAATGTATCATTTACGCTTAATCTAAATGCTTCATTTATACTTTTAACACTTACTCTCTTTTTAACAATAACTGATAAATCAATCATTGAACCATCTATAGTTGGTACTCTAAATGCACCGCCATGTAACTTACCATCTAGCTTTGGCATTACTTTACCTATTGCACTAGCAGCTCCTGTTGATGTTGGAATAATGTTTTCTAATGCTGCTCTACCACGTCTAGAGTATGCTCCTTTTTTATGAAGAACATCTAATGTTGTTTGATCATTTGTAGTTGCATGAACAGTTGTCATGTATCCACCTATTATCTTAAAACTCTTATCTAATACATCAAGAACTGGTGCTAAACAATTTGTTGTACAAGATGCTGCAGATATAACTTCTTCTTTTCCTGTTAAGGTCTTATGATTTACATTATATACTATAGTCTTACAATCACCTTTTGCTGGTGCTGATATAATTACATGTTTTGCTCCAGCAGTAATATGTGCTTGTGCATCTTCAACATTTGTATAGAATCCTGTACATTCTAAAACTACATCTACTTTTAATTTACCCCATGGTAAATTAGCTGCATCTTTTTCTTTATATATTTTAATTTTTCTTCCTTTATATATAAAATTATCTTCATCATATTTTATTTTAGATGCATCAAACATTCTAAAATTAGAATCATACTTAAGTAAGAAATATAAATCCTCAGTAGAACCTAAATCATTTATTGCTACTACTTCAAGTTCTTTATCTTCTAATAATTCCCTAAAGGCAAGTCTTCCTATTCTACCAAATCCATTTATCGCAATTCTTTTCTTCATAAAAACCTCCTAATCATTATATATAGATCCACCTATAAATTCTCTTAATATATTATCAGGTGTAATATATTCAGAAGAAATAGGATAAAATACATTTAATGATGCTAATAATCTTCTTGCTTCATCATATGCAGGCGAATCCATTGAAATATTTTTTAATAATGGTTCACAGAAAACCTTTAATATCCCTATTTCATATATATATGCAGTATTTAATATTACATCAACTGTATCAGTAAATGGGAATATATATTTTTCTTCTCCATCTCTTACATCTTTCCATGATAAAATAGTTTGCTCTGCTGTTCTTCCTCTAGTTCTAAAATCTCTTATCATTCTTCTTAATAATCTATTATCAGTTGTAGATACATAGTTATGTCTATCAATACCTAATGGTGTTAATGGAGATATATATACCTTATATACAACTGATGGATCAATCATATTAACTAGTTTAGGATTAATTGCATGTAATCCTTCAACCAATATTACTTCATTTTCTTTTAATTTAACTATCTTACCTGGTTTAGGTTCACCTGTTGTAAAATCATATACAGGCAATTGTACTTCTTCACCCTTTAATAATCTAGTTAAACAATCAGTAAAACTATTTATATCTATTGCATCAATAGATTCATAATCTACTCTACCATCAGGTAATAATGGTTTATGTGCATTATCTAAATAGAAATCATCTAATGATATTGTTATTGCATTATAACCATATGATGCTAAGAATAATCCTAACTTCTTAGTTGTTGTAGTTTTACCACTTGATGAAGGTCCAGCAAGTAAAACTATTCTCTTTTTATTATCTATTATTTCTCTAGATACTCCATTTATTTGAGAGTTCATTATAATTTCATTCTTATGTATTAAATCATTAATACCCCCATCAGATATTATTTTATTAATACTTGGAACATATAATATATTTAATCTTTGTACCCATTTTTCATATAATAAGAAGTTCTCATATAATTTCTTTTTAAATGTAAAATCCATTTTTCCATCAAATGGATATACTAAAATAAATCTATTATTATCAACAAAATATAAATCAAAATATTGTAACACTCCAGTTGAAGCTGGCATATCATGTGTATAAAAATAATTATATTGTCCCTCTAAAGAGAACATTGATACAACAACATTTGATATATTTAATATATTGAATGCTTTTTCATCATGTCCTTTATTTAAATAAAAATTATATGCATCTTTTTTAGATACTATCTTCTTCTCAAAAGGTAGGTTTTGTTGAACCATTCTATTCATGTGTTCTTTTATACTACCCATTGCTACTTGATCTATTTCTTGGGTCGCCTTAATAGAACCATATATACCATGGTCCAAACTATGCTCAAAGAATACTTCTCCGTTATATAATCTTTTAACAGCATTAACTAACATAAATTTTAATCCAGCTTGATAAACCTTCAAATTCATATTATCCCTCTTATTCTTTACTTCCTACTGCCCTCTTTATTTCCTCTACATCTAATATTTCAGTCTTATTACCTACATATTCATGTTTATCTTCAACTTTAAAGTTTGTATTAATATCATGATTATCATCAGGTTTTTGATTAAATGCACTATCAATCATTACAACCTCTTGTGGTTCATCAGATTGTATTAATTCTGTTTGTACCACTTCAGGTTGTATTAGTTCTGTTTGAACTGTTTCAGGTTGAATTAATTCTGTTTCAACCTTATCTTCTTTTATTTCTTCTATCTTAATTTTTTCTTTTTCTTCCTCTGGTTGAGGTTCTTCATTTATTTCTTCTTTAATTGGTTCTTTTGTTTTTTCAACAGACTCTTCTTTAACATTAATATATTCTCCATTACCCTTGTTCTCTTTTAATGGTTTACTCTCTTCAATCTTAACCATCTCATCTTGATTTTCTTCCACTAAAGATTTAGCTTCTTCTATAGTAATTGGAGTATCATCCATATCTTTAATAGGAATATCTATAAAAGGAGATGGTTCATATTCTTCAGTTGATTCTTCTTCCTTAACAGGTTCTTCAACTTTTTCTTTGACATCTTCTTTTATTTCTTCAGTCTTTACTTCTTCTTTTTCTTCCTTTATTTCTTCTTTTTTATCTATCGATTCAACTTTTATATCTTTATTAACAGGTGTAATAGGCATCAATATAAATTGATTAGCTGGTTTCTTTTTCTTAGATAATAAGAAGATCAACCCTATTACTATTGCTGATAATACTACAAAAATAATAATTGCTGTTAATGTACTAGTATCCATATACACCCTTCTACTCTACTATATATTATACTAAATATAAATAATAAAAAAAAGACTAGTAATTAGTCTTATACAATTCTTTAACTTTTTGTACACCTTCTGACTGTTCTATACAGTCATTTTCAATTCTTTCAAGCCAATAATCATTGTTTCCAAGTTTATCTATCACTAAATCTTTTATTAATCTATCAGTTTCAAGAGAAATATACTCTCTTAATGGATTTCCTATATTGCAATATGGTAATCCATTAAACTTAGCATTTCCTTCATTTGTTGTTGAATAGAATGTTCTACTCTTTGCTTCAGATAAATCATATAATAAGTTTCTTGAATCCTCATCTACATTGTTTTCATTAAGGAATCTTCTTAAGCTTCCTAAGTATTTACTCTTATAGTCTTCAGATAAAAAATTCTTAAATGCAAATGGTAATCCAGTTTCATTAAAATATGAGGCAGTTGCAATATTAGACCATATATTAAATTCATCACAGATAATAGCAGCTTTACCTCTTCTACCAATTGTTTCATCTCTATTACTTCTTAACTTCTTACCCATTTTATACATCATATCTAATAGCCAATTATATTCATACATATTATCTCTTAATAATATATCTGCTCTATTGATTGAGAAGTTATCATCTACTCTAATAATCGATTTCATGAAATGAATATTAAGTATATTACCTTCTTCATCTACATGTATTCTAGTTGTTAAAGATAATCTATCTTTATCTTTTATTAAAGATAAATTTCTAGCTATTCTATAAGGTATCATTGGTTCTGTATTATGTTTAATATATCTAGATTCACACATTTCCTTCATATATTTATTTAATTCTTTATCTCTAGGAATATATTCATCTACATCTGGTATATGTATATATATAAAATATGTACCATTTGGATTTTGTTGCATTGAGAATGCATCATCAAATAACATATTAAAGTTAGTTGCATATTTAACAAAATCAATTGTAAAAGTTTGAAGTTTTCTTAAATCTACCCTCTCCTCAACAGGAGTACCTATAGTTGGTATTTTAACAGGTATTAATTCATTATAGATTGTATTATCTTTATTCTTTAATTCAAAATGATTATCGATAATATATTTAATATATTTTAAATGTTTCTTTTTATTGTCATCCTCTTTTTTATCCATTATCTCAAGTTCTTCCATGACATCTTCTAAATCTAGTTCATCTATTTTTAATTCATCTCTAATTAATATCATAGTAATTACTCTTTTATAATAATCTATATCTTCATCACTTAATTCATCTATATTTTGTAATACATATCTAATAATATATGATAATAAATGCTCATCATGAATATACATATTAACTATTTCTCTATGATTATCAATAATATGATATAAAGCATTTGGATCTTTAAGTTCAAATATAATAAACTTCAAAATCTTACTATTATCATCATCATATATATCAATAGCTTTATTCATAGTAATATTATAATTACCTTCAAGTTCATTCTTTATTCTATTTAATTTATTAAATAATTCATCCTTATCTTTTTGTTTCTTATTATAAGGTTTAATCATACTCTTTATTGCACTTATATGCTTTTTAATATAGACTGCAAGTAGTTCTAAATCCTCGGCATTATTAATAGCTTCAGTTAAGTTAAGTAAAAAACAATGATAGTTATTTACATATCCAGGATATACAACAAGTTCATCACAAGATTCTTCAAAAGTTTGAGTCAAATATGAAAGTAAGTCAGATATACTATCAACATAAAACTTAGACAATATCTCATCTATTGTGTAGTGTTGATCATTTATATCTTGCATTACTCTTAAATATAGACTGTTTCTCATATTTAACCCACCTACATTTATTATAATATATATAATTGTCAATTAAAATAAAATATACATAAAATGACAAGTAAATATAAGTGAAATATGATATTATTTATATAGAATAGGAGTATGTTATATGAATTATGCACTTGTATTTAGAATTAATTCAACATCTATAACAATAAGTAAGACTACTAGATCTATTGATAAAAAAGGAATCAATAATACAAACATTATTAATACAAAAGAATTAAAATTTGATCCTGAATATATTGTTGAAAACATAGAACTTGTAGCAACTTTCTTAAATGTTATTATTATTAAAAATAATATAAATACTTGTATTATAAATACAAATGAATATATACCTACTCTTGTAGAGTTAACTAATAACTGGGAAAAAATAAACAATCTCATAATAAAAGAAGATGTACAAATAACATATGATATATTTATGAAGTTATTAGATAATAATTATTTAACAAACCTTGAATGTTATTCAATACCTTGTTACTTAATGGAAATGTTAGATAAGAATAAAAATATTAAAATACATACTAGAGAAAAGAAACAATATACAACTAGATTCATGCAAGACAATTTCTTAAACTCATATTCAGAAATGTTCTATAAGAAAACTATAATAATTACATCAGCATTTGATGAACTAGCTTTATATGATTTTAAAAACTTTATAGCAATTAATAAAGGTCTAAAAACTATACGCATAGTTAATTTCTCTAGTGAGGCTTTAACATCAGTTATGGATGTTTTAAAAGAATATAAGAAAAAGAAAATAGAAATAATTATAGATGAAAAAAATAATGATTTAGATTTTATATATAAATCTATTCCATTTGTAAAAAAGACTTATAAAAACTACATAAATGAATGTGGAATTAAATTTAAAATTAAATATTCTCTTGAATATAAAAAGAATAACTTCATAAAGGAGATAAATGTTAAAACATTATCCGCCATTATATTAATAATTATATTATTAGTATTAGGTTGTATGGGATTAAATGCATATAAAGAAGCAAGAGATCAAAATAAAGTTGAAGAACAAATGGATGAAATTCAACAAATACTAGATAATTATACAATTACCGATAATAATAAAGATAATCCTGACACACCAATAGATGGTAATGAAGGAGAAGAACAACAACAAGCTGCACCAAGAAGAACTGGTGGTTCACCTGGAACATACTACACTAATTACTCAAGAGTAGTAACTGACCTATTAACAATCAATCCTGATACTGTAGGATGGATAAAAGTAAATAATACAAGAATGGATTATCCTGTAGTTCAAGGAACAAACAATGATTATTATTTAAATAGAGATTTTAAGAAAAAGAAAAACTCTATGGGTTGGATATTCATGGATTATAGAAATAATAAAGATAACTTGGATAAGAACACAATTATATATGGACATAATATAAAAGGTGGAATTATGTTTGGTGGTATAACAAATATGTTCTCAAATTATTATTTATCTAAAGAAGAAAACAATTATATAACATTTAATACTAAAGATAAAAACATGAGATGGAGAATCTTCTCTATGTACAAGATAAATGAAACATCAGATTATACCCAAACAGAATTTGAATCAGATGAAGAATATCAAAACTTTATTAATATGATTCAATCAAGAAGTCAGTATAGATTTGATGTATCTGTTACACCAAATGATAAGATAATAACATTATCAACATGCTTCTCAAGTAAAACTAGAAGCGTTGTCCATGCAGTATTGGTTAATGAATAAAAAAAGAGATGTTAAACATCTCTTTTATTTTATAATAATGAATTCTTTAATCTAGGCATTTCAATTTCTTCTTCCTCTTCAAACACTTTTGTATTAACTGTAATTAAAGAAGAACTTTCTTGAATTGCTGGAATTCTTATTTCTTCAACTTGTAAAACATTATGTTCTACAACCTTTTTACTATTTACTCTATTTATTAATAATACATCTACTTTATATATAGCAAGTGATATTAACCACGCTACAAATAAAGCTATAGCTGCTTCATTCAAACTCATTAGAGTTGGATCAGTAAATACTGAGAATTCATTAAAACTAATATTCATTGTATTTATATTTTCAATTATACATAAGAATATAAATGAAATTATAACTGGTATTATTACATTTATAATTTTAACTATTGTATTTTCTTTCTTATTTAATAATGTAATACCCATGATAATAAATGAAATAATCATTGTTATCATAAATTCTAATGTTGTTGGAAAGAATATAAATTCCATCAACTTAGTAGATACATTATCAATAAATACAAATAATGTGTCTACATAATTAATACTATAAAATACCAATACAACAATACTAGCTAATGAAGAAACTAATTTGATTAATCTCTTATTAATGAACTTACTAAATACTAATGATATTACTAGTATAGCTAATTCAAATAAGATTAATACAAATACGTTTGAATGACTCATAGCTGTAACTGTATTTTTAATAATTTGTAATAATGATAATTCTCTCATAATATCACTTCCTATCCTGCATTATTAATGCTTTCTAGTTCAAATACAAATACTACTTGTAAATGATTATCAGTTCTATGACATGTAATTAATGTTAATGTAGTTTTTGATGCATCCCTTTTAACTGTAATAGTACCAACCTTAGGAACATCATATCTTGTCTTTAATACATAATTATATAACTTACCATTATAAGTTACGTATGCATGTGCGCCATCGTTAAGTTTATATAAATCATTAAAGAACGATACTTTTGAATGTCCATTGTGGGCAGCTAATATAAGATTACCCTTATCTACATCTGGCATTGTTGAGCCTTGAACTAACAATACATTATACTTTAATGAGTTATAAGGTGAATCTAATGATGTGAACCCTCTTTTAATATTTACATCAGGAACACTTAAATAACCTATATAACCATCAGTACTTGGAGTAACGGTCGGTTCTTGTTCTGGAACATCTGGATCAGTGTCCACTGTTTCTAGTTCTTCAGGTAGAACTATATTTTGTTCAAATAACTCTATATTCTTTTCGTTAAATAGATTTGATTTAATTCCTCCAAAATAATTGAATGTAATTAAAATAATACCTATTATAATGAAAAGAATACTAAGGGTTATCTTAGCATTCTTTTGTAGTCTTAATGACATAAGCCACACCAGAAATTAATAATGTAATACCTGCAATTGTTAAAATGATTGTTGATTTACCAGTACTTGGTACAGGTACATCTTCATGTTTTTCAGGTGAATTATAGAATTCTACCATTACACTATCTTCAAAAACCCCATTACTATTCTTAACTTGTAAAGAACCATTATCCAATACCTTGAATACTAATATTTCATTACTTATAACATAACCAGCAGGTGCAGCTTTTTCTTCTAATGTGTAAGTACCAGCATCTAATGTTAATTGATATACTGAATTACTTGAGATAAATTCCTTAACTACCTTACCGTTAGAATCCTTAATAACCATTGTAGCACCAGCTAAATAATTACCATTTGTAGAATCCTTCTTAGCTATAGAAGTTACATCTTTTAATTCATTAATCATATTAATCTTATTTACTGTAACCCATTTACCATTTACTTTTGCATAAAGCTTTAAGTCAGCATCAATCTTGAAGTAAATAGTTGTAGTACTTAATTTATATCCTTCTGGAGCAATAGTTTCAGTTAAACTATATTCTCCTTCTTCTAATGTTATTTTATGTGTTTCATTTGTTGAAACCCATTTATCAACTTGTTTTCCTTTTGCATCCTTTAATACTAAAGTAGCTCCTGGAATTTCTTTTGATTGAGTAACATCAGTTTTACTAATATTTATTTCTTTCTTTTCAATATAATTTTTAACAGTTAAAGATATTGAAGCTTCAACTGGCTTAGTTATTACTTCTAACTTATCATATAATAATCTTTGATGAGAATCATTAGTATAGTAATAATAAGCTTTCTCTTGAGTATATCCTCCTGAGAATTTAATACTGAAAGTAACTTTCTTACCTTCTGGAATATCTGATACTGGAATCTTAACTACATATCCACCATCAGCAGCATCCTTGTAAATCTTAGTGTTCTTAGTGGCATTAACTAATGTCATTTTCATGTCTCCACTTAAGTTACCAGATTTAACATAAATCTTGCTAGATGTATAATATCCATCTGCTTCAGTAAATGTTACTGAATTTGTTGTTATGTTGATATAACCATTCTTTTCAACATAATCTTTTCTATAATTATATGCACCTACATATAATTTATAGATTTCCTTAGATACTGCTTTTGTAGTAGCATCTAAAGTAGTGTTATCAACTTTTGCACCAATAACTATTATTTTCTTGAAATCACTAGGTAAGTTATTATCGTTACCATTTATGTAATCCATATAGTAATAGATAGCCATTTGTGTGATGTAGAAATCTTTATGAGCATCCCCTGTATGAGGTCTGTTCTTTAAGATATAGTTGATACCTACATCCATCTCTTTAGTCTTTGTATATGTCATATTTCCATCATATTTCTTATGTAGATCAATACAATATACAAATGTTCCGTCAGCTGCTTTCTTAGCAATTAATGCATAATCATCAGTATTACCATTTGTAGTCTTATAATTAATATAAGCTAACTTAGTTCTGTCATCAGCATTAGTTACGAATGTAGATGGTAAAATAGTATCGGCATTAGCCTTAATAATACCACCAAATAGGAACATTGCTAAGATTGCCATAATAGTAGCAAATCTAAACTTCTTCATAATCCTTTCCCCCTCGAATTGCGTATTATTATACTGCAAGAATGGTATAATTGCAAATTAATAATACTAGATTTTCTAATTAGAAAATGCGCACAACATACTTCCTTTTCTAATGGTTTCATATTATAGCACATGAAATAGCAAAATGCAAAAAAGTGTTGCACAAACATTAATAATGTGTTATATTTGAGTAGTCAACACGACATGGATCTTTAGCTCAGTTGGTTAGAGCATCCGGCTCATAACCGGGCGGTCGTAGGTTCGAGTCCTACAAGATCCACCATTTTTTTTTGCGGGTATGGCGAAATTGGCAGACGCACTAGACTTAGGATCTAGCGGGATATCCCATGGAGGTTCAAGTCCTCTTACCCGCACCA
>JAFXXB010000023.1 GCA_017542465.1 Bacilli bacterium
AGTTTTAATGATATTGCTACAAAAGAATATGAAAGATTACTAAAATCTTGTGAAGAAAAAACAAATTTAAACTACTGCTATTTTGATAAGAATGATAAAGAGACTACAAAAGAACAACTTCAAGAAAATAAAGACATATTCATTAGAAATATAGAGTCAAATTTAGAAAAGATTGTTAAAGAATTAGAAACAGGAGAAGCTGATCTTGATAATTCAATTGATAAATATACAGAAGCAATGAATATTATTAAGATATGTAATGAAAAACTATCTTCTGCTGAAGAAAAAGTAAATAAGATTTTAAAAGAAGATGGAACATTAGAAGAATTCAATATTAATGATGGAGAATAAATGAAAAATAAAAAAGTAGTAGTATTAGGTGGAGGAACTGGACAATCAACTTTACTTCGAGGATTAAAATTATTTCCAATTGATATTACTTCAGTTGTATCTGTATGTGATGATGGATCATCTACAGGTAGATTAAGAGAAGAGTTTAATACTGTAGCAGTTGGAGATATAAGAAGAGTTATTGTTTCTTTATCTGAAACTGAACCTTTAATTGAAGATTTAATGAATTATAGATTTACAACTACATCTGATTTAAATGGACATACAGTAGGTAATCTAATATTAACAGCTTTATCAAATATTTCAGGTAATATATCTGATGGTATTGAATCATTATCAAAGGTATTTAATCTTAAAGGTAAAGTATTACCTTTAACAGAAGATAATGTTACTTTATGTGCTAAGATGAAAGATGGTAAAACTATAATAGGTGAACATAATATAACTGAATATCATAATAAGATAGATAAAATATATTATAAAGAAAAGAGTAAGACTAATCCTTTAGTATTAAAGGAGATAGAAGATGCTGATCTTATCGTCTTATCTATGGGTTCACTTTATACATCATTGTTACCTAATCTAATCAATAATGATATTAAAAAATCTATAGATAAATCTAATGCTAAAATCATGTATGTGTGTAATATGATGAGTCAACCTGGTGAAACAGATGGATATAAAGCATCAGATCATATCAAAGCTATTAATAAATACTTAGGTAAAAGAAAAGTTGATATTATTATTTGTAATGATGGTAAGATATCAGATGAAGTGATAGATAAATATAAAACATCAGAACAAAAAGAAGCTATTGAATTTGATAAAGATTATCTTAAAAAGATGAAAACTCAAATAATACATAATAATTATGTTGATTATTCTCAAGGATATCTTAGACATAATGTCGAAAAGTTAGCTTTAGACATATTTGCTTATTTACTTAAAAAATAGTATAATACATCCCTAACAAAGGGGTGTTTTTGTATGTTAGGAGATGTAGAATTACAAGGTAATTATAATATACCTGTTAAAAAGAATTCTATAGTTTTACCAGAAGAAACAGGTGTTGAATTAGGTGAAGAAATACTACTTGTTGAAGGTTTAAATAAAACAAATCCTATATTAATAGATGCTGATGTTTATATGAATGTAATAAGAGAAGTATTAATTAATGAAGGATATGATCCAGATAAACTAATACTACCTTTAAGAGCAAGAAAAATATTAAGAACTATGGCAGGTAGAGCTGTTAAAAACTCTATGAATGTTAAAGAAGGAAATAGAATAGTATTAGGAAGACAATATGAAGGTATTAAAAGAGTTACTCTTATATCTCATAAAAGATCACTTGAAATAATACCTGTAAAGACTTATTAATTTAAGTCTTTTTTTATTGATAGACAATAATACCATGATATAATTAAGATAGGATAAGTGGTATTATGAAGAAACTATTAACTACAATTATATTATTAGTATTAATGATTATACCTACTGTATATGCAAAAGAAATAACTGTATATGATAATACTGAATCTAGTATTATGTTAGATATAGCAAGACGTTATTATACAGTTGATGAGATAAAGAAATATATAGATGTATTAGCTCAAAATGAGAATTCATCATTACAATTACATATGACTGATGATGAAAATGTAGGTATTGAATGTAGATATCTTGACCAAACAAAAGAAAGAGCTACTGTAAGTGATGGAGTATATACTAATCCAGATACTGGAAAGAAATTCTTAACATATGATCAATTAACTGAACTTATGAATTATGCAAAAAGTAAAAATGTTGAATTCATTCCTGAAATAGATGTGCCAGCTCATATGAAAGGTTTCTTTGATTTAGCTGAAATTAAATTTGGATATGATTTTGTACATCATCCATTTGATTGGGATGTATGGGAAAACTCAGGCATAGGCTGGGGTACAGGTGATGAAGTAGGTCATATAGATTTAAAAGCACCTAATGCTAAACCATTTATTAAAGCATTATATGATGAATATACTGAATTCTTTAAAGATTGTAAGTATTTCTTTATAGGTTTTGATGAATATACTTTTAGACCTGAAATGAAAATAGAATATGCTAATGAATTATATGATTATTTATCTAATAAAGGTTTTACTGTACGTATGTGGAGTGATGCTATCACTAAAGATAATATAAGTGATTTAAATAATAATATAGAAATAGTTTACTGGGCATGGAAAGAAGCAGATATTAATTTAACTAATTATGCTACAGTACCTGACCTACAAGAAAAAGGATTTAAAGTAATTATAACTAATAAATTCTATTTATTCTTTGTTCCAGCACCTGATAGTACAACAGATGAAGCATTATCAAGAACAGTAAGTAATATAGAAAACTATTGGGAACTAGAGAAGTGGAATTATAACTTTGAAGGTGGATTAACAAACCATGATAATATTTTAGGTGGTATGGTATGTGTTTGGGGTGAACATTCTGATGGAATAAGTGATTCAGTAATATTCAATCAAACTAAAAATATGTATAATGCAATGTTCCCTAAGTTAGATAAAATACCAAGAACAATAGTTATACCTGATGATCCTGAACCAGATACAACTCCATCACAAGATGAAGAAGAAGTAAAAGGTGATGATACAGTTAATCCTAAAACTAATGATAATATATATTTATATCTAATAACTCTTATGTTATCAACATTATCATTAGGTGTATTATTAAATGTAAAGTTAAGATAAAATCAATTATTTTAACTTTTTTTATTATATAATTAATGTAGGTGATTATGATGGATGAAACAATATTATTAAACAATGGAGTAAATGTTAATCAAGGTTTAGAATTATTAGGAGATAAAGAAATGTATAATGAAACATTAAATGATTTCCTAATTGAATCTGAAACAAGATTACCTAAGATTATTGAATATTATAATGCACAAGATTGGGTTAACTATGAAATACTAGTACATGCTCAAAAAAGTGATAGTAAATATTTAGGATTTACTGATTTAGCTGAAATGAGTTATAACCATGAAATGGCATCTAAAGAAAATCCTGTTAATGTTGATTATATTGTTAATAATATTAACCCATTAATGAATGAAGCTAATAGAATAGTAGCTGTAGTAAAAGAATATTTAGGGAAGTGATTAAATGGAATTAGAAAGTTTAGTAAAATCTTTACCAACTATAATAGCTGGAACAATAGAAGATATATATTTAATTAATAAGAATACAAATGAATCATTTTATATAAAATATGAAGGTACATCAATAACTGTTGAACAACCTCAAGACTATAATGTATTTATTGAATACATAAATGGTATAGCTCCTGGTCTTTTAGATAAGATTGAAGGACAAGTGCAAGTAAAAGAATATGCAAATGGTTATATGATTGATGTTATTACTTCAGGTGATTATAAAATAGTATTAGTTAATGATGGTAATAAGGAAGAAGAAAAGAAAGAACAAGCTGTATTAATTGCAGATGATTCAACAATTATAACTAACTTCTTTACTAAGATATTTAAAGATAGATTTGAAGTATTAACTGCACCTAATGGTGATGAAGCTATTAAGGTATTTGAAGCAAATAAAGATAAGATTGTTGGATGTTTCTTTGATTTACAAATGCCAGTTAAAAATGGATATGAAGTATTAGATTATTTTAATCAAAATAATTTATTTGGTGATTATCCTGTATCAGTTATATCTGGTGAAGATTCATCTAGTTCAATAACTGAACTAATGACTAAATATAAAATAGTAGATATGTTACAAAAACCATTCAATAATGAGTCAGTAACAAATATAGTTAATAAAACAGTAAGTTTAAGTCCAAATTATAAGGGTTAATAAAAACCCTTTTTAATTTTAGAGAATATATGATAATATATGGGACAGGTGATTTCACATGGAAAAAGTAATTATAATTAAATATGGTGAATTAACAACTAAAGGTGATAATATTAATTATTTTATTAAAGCATTAAAAGATAATATTGAATCATCTTTAGAAGGTATAGATAATTCTATTAAATATGATAAGGGTAGAATGTATGTATATACAAC
>JAFXXB010000024.1 GCA_017542465.1 Bacilli bacterium
ATTTATGATCACATGAGAAGTCGAAACGCATTCTTTCTTCAGTTATATTAGATCCTTTTTGATGAACATCAGGTCCAATTACTCGTTTTAATGCAGCATTTAATAAATGTGTAGCTGTATGATATCTTGTTTCTATTTCGCTATTACCTGCTAAACCACCTTTAAACTTACCTTGTGATGCAGTTCTTGATAATTCTTGATGTTCTTTAAATTTAGCTTTATATCCTTCAGTATCTACATTTAACCCTTTTTCTTTTGCTAATTCTTCAGTTAACTCAATTGGGAATCCGTATGTATCAAATAAATGGAATGCTGTAACACCATCAATATCTTTATTATCTTTTGTTACTTTTTCAAATTCTCTTAACCCTTTTTCAAGTGTTCTATTGAATTTAACTTTTTCATTATTTAATCCGTCTAATACAACTTGTCTATTATCTTTTAATTCAGAATAATATTCTTCATATTGATCCATTAATTTAGATGCTATTTGTTGTTCCCAATCAGAATTAATATCTATATTAAGCTTTTTAGCATGTCTAATAGCTCTTCTTATTAATCTTCTTAAAATATAACCTTGATCAGTGTTGGAAGGTTTAATACCTGCTGGATCAGCTAAAATAAATACAGCTGTTCTTAAATGATCACCAATGATTCTCATTGATTTTTCATTACCTTCATATGGCAATCCTGATATTTCTTTGATTAAATCAATAGTTGGAGTCCAGATAGATGATTGATAATTATCATTAACTCCTTCAAGTATAGCCGTAGTTCTTTCTACTCCCATACCTGTATCTACATTCTTTTTGGGAAGTTCAGTGATAACACCGTTTTCATCTTTATTAAATTGCATGAATACATCATTCCAGATTTCTACCCATCTAACATCTTCTGTATCAAATTTATCAGGAATTGGATCATCGCTTCTCCAATAGAACATTTCTGAATCTGATCCACATGGTCCAGTTTCACCAGCAATCCAGAAGTTATCCTCTACAGTTCTTGCAATTCTTTCTTCAGGTATTCCAAGAGATAACCATAAATCATGAGCTTCTTGATCAAATGGTATTAAGTCATTTCCACCAAATATAGTTACAGCTAATCTTTCTTTAGGAATATTTAATACTTGAGTTAAGAATTCAAATGACCATTCAATTGCTTCTTTTTTAAAATAATCACCTAAAGACCAGTTACCTAACATTTCGAAGAATGTGTGATGATATGTATCACCTATATTATCTAAATCGTTAGTTCTTATACATTTTTGATAGTCTGTTAATCTAGTACCATATGGATGTTCTTGACCCATTAAATATGGTATTAAAGGTTGCATACCAGCTGTATTAAATAATACAGATGGATCATTTTCAGGTACAACTGGTGCACTTGGAATTTGTTTATGTCCTTTACTTACAAAAAAATCAATATATAAATCTTTTAAATTCATAAAATCACCTTTTTTTCTTTAGTTATTATACCATTTATTGCTATAAAAACAATTATTTCTTTTTATTGTATGATGCATTTCCGATTGATATATCATCAGTAGCAAATACATATGTTTTATTAGATGTATTTATATAATATAAATACTTATATTCCTCTTTTTTTAATTCATTATTTCCATTAAATTGAATTATATTATTATCTGTTAAATTATTAAATGAAACAAGATAATACGATGGTAAATTATCTCTATTTATCTCATCATCTCTATAAGATCTTAATTTATCAATTTTTAATGAAAATGTATTATTAAATTCAGTTCCATCAATCAATGGTTTTATTGATGACCCAGCAACTTTAATTAAACTAACTGTAGAAGTATTATTTAGATTTGTATCTAATTGATAATTAATAATACCATCATCTAAATTTATTTGAGCAGTTATATCAATGCTTGTAATAGCTGATTGATTAATTACTTTAATATTAATAGGCATACCATTTTTTTGTTTTAATAAAACTAATTCCGAATCACTATTTAAGGTATCAATTAAGCCTTTTATTTGATTCTCATCTATATCTCCTTGATATATTATAAAATCCCTTATAGTTAACTTTTTACTATCTTTTAATTCGTTATAAGATTTATTTGGTAACACCTTAATATAATCTATATATTGATAATAATTATAATAAAAATCTTTATAACTTATAATTGGATTATTAGTTATTAACTTATCACTTGGTATATATTGTAATATATCTTGTTTATATGAGTTATATATCGATGATGTATTATTGTTATCACCAATTATTTCATTCTTTTTAAGTATTATATGATTATCTTTTGTTGTAGCATATACAATATCAGTACATTCTTCTTTTCTATCTTGATTTGTATAGCAAATATATTTAATTTCATCTATTGATGTTTTAGTTCCGTATTTATTATTGTAATATTCTTTTAATTCTTTAGCTGTAATTTTATGTAAATCATCTTGCATATTATAATTTGCAACTAAAATAATAACTAGTGCTATAACCATAATTACAGCCATAATTGAAGAAGATATAATAATTAATATCTTATTATTCTTTTTGTCATTCTTTTCTTGTTCCAATTGTTCCTCAGACATATATTGTTTTAACTCTTCTTCTAAAGGATCTTTTTGAAGTAATGAAAAGATATTAATTTTTTCTTTATCTGCTTCTTCCTCTATCTTTTCATATTCTTTAAGATAATCATCAATTTGTTTGTCTTCTTCACGTTCTTTCTTGGACTTAAAGATTAAACCCATATAAACCACCTAATATTCTATTATTTTATTTAAAAACTCCTTAGATTTAATATATATTCCTGTATAAGAATCATAATAATCATTTATAAAATCATTTATACTATTTACTACATTATCACTTATTTTTAAATCACTTATAGTTTTAATATCCACCAAATAATACATCTTTAACATCTTAAGTACTTTATTATCATATATAATTTGATTCTCATGACAATTCTTGCAAATATATCCCCCATCAATAGATGATATAGTAACTATATCTTTATCATTACCACATTTAACACATGCATTAAAATTAATTGGAGCACCTAAATAATCTAAATATTTAAGTTCTAGTATATTTGTAAGTATTAAAGGATTTAATCCTTCATTTATCTTGATAAGTGTATTTATATAATCATCAAATATCTTATTTGTTTCACCTTCAGATATAACTTGTTTAGTTAAATCAGTTAAATATATCATATAACTATTTAAGGTTAAGTCTTTTTTAATATTATCAAAGTAATTTATAACTGTTCCTTCTTTTAAAGTACTTAATCCATTTTCATGATAATATATTATAAATTCATTATAAGATAATTTATTTGTGATAACTCTTAAAGGAGATTTAATATTTTTACATCCTTTAGCTATAACACCTATAATACCAACACTCGTCATGATATTAACTATCTTAGATGATTCTTTATAAGGAGTTTCACCTATAATAACACCCTGAATCTTTTTTATCATAAATCATCAAAACCTAATTCTTGTAAATATTTTTCCTTATTACGCCAGTTTTTAATAGTTCTAACATATAATTCAAGATATACTTGTTTACCTAATAAATGTTCTATATCTTTTCTTGCTTCAGTACCTATAGTTTTAAGCATATAACCTTGTTTACCAATTATAATTTTCTTTAAACTATCACGAGATACTATTATATCTACTGCAAGTTCTACTACGTTATTCTTTTCATGATAGTTAGTTAATACAGTAGTTATATTATGTGGTACTTCATCATTAGATAAATTTAATATTTTTTCTCTAACTAATTCTTGAATCATAAACTTAGGATCAGTATTAGTTATAATATCATCTTCGTAATATTTAATATCGTCTCTTAAATAAGTTTTAACTAATTCTATTAATCTATCTACATTATCTCTTTTTAAAGCACTTATAGGAATAATATCAGCAAATTCATATAATTCATTATAAGTATTTATTGCTTTAATAATACCTTCTTTAGTTAACTTATCAATCTTATTTAATACTAATATTACAGGTGTTGATTGTCTTTTTAATATATCTAATATTTGCTTATCACCTTTACCTAAACCAGCAGCAGCATCAACAACAAACAATATTACATCAATATCTTCTAATGATTCATATGATGATGCGTTTAATTTTCTTCCTAATTTATCTTGAGGTTTAGATATACCTGGAGTATCTACAAATACTATTTGAAAGTCTTCTCCATGATAAACACCTTGAATAGTATTTCTTGTAGTACCAGCTATATTAGATACAATTGCAATCTTTTCGTTTACTATTGTATTAATTAATGTAGATTTTCCTGTATTAGGTCTACCTACTATTGATACAAAACCTGATTTCATACAACCACTTCCTAATCATTTATATTTAATTCATTTAATACTCTATCTTGTAATCCAAATTGTATTTTTTCTTCTTCTTCACTTTTTGTATGATCATATCCAAGTAAATGTAATAGACCATGACAAGTTAAGAAAGATAATTCTCTTTTTTCTGAATGATTAAACTCTTTAGCTTGCTCAATCATCTTTGGAATAGATATATATACTTCACCTAATTCTCTAATAGGTAATTTAATATTATTATTATCTTCTAATGCAAATGATAAAACATCTGTAGTTCTATCAACACCGCGATAAGTTTTATTTAATTCTTTCATTTTGTTATCATCAATAAATATAAGAGACATATTAGCATTTTTAATATTTAATATTTCAAATGTATGATTTATTACATCATCTAAATAACTATAGTCTTCTTTATATCCATATTCATCAAATATATCAAATGTATTCATTTTTTTCTCCTTGTAAATAAATGTAGTAATTTATAGATTAATATTCCTATTAAACCGCCTAATGTATTTAAGATAATATCATCAATATCAAATGATCTACCAATAAACATTTGAATAACCTCAATTGATAATGATGTAATAAATGTATATATAAGAGACATATATATTTTACTCTTTTTAGTTAACATATATATTGAATCAGTAATTAAATATCCAAATGGAATAAATACTGCTATATTACCTATTACATTACGATAGAATAAATGTGAAGTTAATTTATACCTTAAAATTTCTTTAAATGGTATAAAATTATTTGAATAACTTATAAAATCTGTTGTAGTAACAATATGGAATAATAAGAATGCATAAATAATATATACAACTACTTTAAATTCAATCCATATATTACCTTTTTTATGAGTTAATTGAAAATGCGCTATCTTAAGTAAAAATGCCATGATTAAGAATAATAAAATCATAGGTAATATTTCACCAATTAATGAATATAACTTAAATATTATCATATGCATCTACCTTTCTACGCTTATACATATATTATATAAAATTATCTATAATAATTAAAGAAAAAACACGATTTATTTCGTGTTTTAAGATAATTTTTCTTTTACAATTTTAGATGCTTTAGACATATCTATAGCAGAACCATATTTTGCTGTTATTTCTTTCATAATTCTACCCATATCTTTAATAGATTCAGGATGTACTTCATCTATTATTTCAGATACTATTTTTTCAAGTTCTTCATCACTCATCTCAGGTGGTAGATAAACTGATAATACTTCTATTTCTTTCTTTAATTCATCTACTACTTCCATTTTATTTAAATTTGTATATTCTTCAATAGATGTATTTCTTGTTTTTACTTCTCTTTTTACTACAGCAATTACTTCATCATCAGTTAATCCATTTCCATTACCATGTAATTTAACTTCTTCATTCATTAAAGCCGCTTTAAGCATTCTAATTACACCTAATTTAAATTTATCTCCTGATTTCATTGCTTCGGTTAAATCTTTTCTTATTTGATCATACATATTAATCTCTTCTTTCTTAAAACTATTATAATACTTTTTTATAAAAGAAAAAAGGAAATTACTTTCCTTTCTTTGTTTCTGGTAAACAAATATGACCCATTAAACCTAAGCTGAAGCATAGCATGAAGAACTCAGCAAGTCCACCTACAACAGGTATTATGTAAATAACAGTTAAGATTAATGTCATTAAGAAGAATCTTAAATAAGCATTCATCTTCTTAAATACTAATTTACCTAAATATAATGATCCTACAATTCCTGATAAGTAAATACCTAAGATATAAAGCATGAATAATACAAATCCTAAGCCAGATACTAATCCAGTGAATAATAAGATTAATGCAAGTATTGGAACAAAAATTAATAAAGCAAATCCAATTCCAAAGTGTCCGAATATAGATCCAGCACTTTCAGAAGCATCATTAATTCTAGTTACAATATTCTTAAATATTAAGATAGTTAAGAAACCTAAAATTAATACATTAACAAAATGTCTAATAGTAGATAAGATCTTTCTAATAATAGTATTAACTACTAGTTTGAAAGTAAGATTCTTATAATCAACATCTTGTTTTTCTACTTCTGGATTCTTATAAGTTTCAGTAGTTGCAATTTTTGATCCATCTTTAATAGTTTGTTTAGCATCTTCATTGATATATAACTTTCCTGAAATAGATCCATCAATAGTTATTTCATCAGCTTCAACATAAACATTATTATAATTACCAGTTAAAGTTACTTTTTCACCAGCTACAAATACATCACCAGCATCACCAGTTATAGTGACTGTTGCGGCAGCTGCATAAATATTACGTACATCAGTATCTTTAATAGTAATAACTTGACCAGCTACAAATAAGTCTTTAGTTTTATAATCAATTACATCAACACTGTTACCAGCTGCGAAACCATAATCAGCTCCACCTTTAACTGAAACAGATTGACCAGCATATAAACCAAGACCATTGATATTTGAGTTAACTGTTATATTATTACCAGCAAATACTGCTGTATCATTGTAATCTTTATTAACGTTTAATGTATTATCAGCTTCTGCAGAAGGCATAGCATAAACAGGTAAAACTAATAAAGAAATAAATGCAATTAATAATAAGTAAAACCTTTTCATATTTATCTCCTTTCTATTATTAATTATATAACAATTAATAAAAATAAAAAAGAGATATTATCTATCTCTTTTCTTTCTGTTTCTTTTATAGAAATTTTGAATCATTTCTTTCTTTTCTTCTCTTCTTTTTACTCCTGGTTTAGAGTATTCTCTATGTTTCTTTAATTCAGAAGGAACACCACTGTTAGCAACTTTTCTAGAAAATCTCTTTAAAGCATCATTTAAGTTACCGCCTCTAACTTCTACTTTTACGCTTGACATTTATTTCCCTCCTTCCGATTTCACTTTGTATTGTACTATTTTTTCTATATAAATGCAACTATAAATAAAAAAGATAAAGAATTACTCTTTATCTTTAAAATTATATTCTTTTGTATTCATTAAATCTGATAAAGCTTCATCTATATCAGTTGTAGGTGTTTTACTATCATCTACATAATCATCAATAGTAGCTTCTTGAACTACTGTTTCTTCTGGTTGAACAGGTTCAGCAGGTATTTCTGCTCTACCATTTTCAGCTTCAAGTCTTGCTTCTTCATCATATGTATCAATTCTATTTAATTCAGTTTGTTCTTCTTCATTTGGTTGAATTGGTTCAATTGGTTCAATAGTAGTTTCTTCAGTTGATTCTTCTTTACCGTCTTTACCATTCTTTTTATTAGGATCTCTAAATATAAAGAATCCAGCTAAACCAATAATTAATAATGATACAACGATTAATATAACTATTACCCAAGGAAATTTATTTTCTTTCTTTGTTGTAGAATTAGAATTACTTTTATTATCTTCATTCTTTTCTTTAATAATATTACCATCTTCATCAAATTGGTAAGTCTTATCTTCTATCTTCTTCCATTCATCTGGATATTTAGTTTTGAATTCTGCTTCTTCTAATTCTTCTCTAACACCTTCTGGATTCATTAATGATACTTTACCATCTTTATATCCAATTATTTCAATTACAGATGCTGTTTGATCTTCTTTAATTACTTTAATCTTAATTTCAGAAGTATCTCCAGTTTGGTTAGTGATAGTTAATTTTACTTCATTTTCATCTTTATCTAAAGTTCCAGCACCTTCTACTTTAAC
>JAFXXB010000025.1 GCA_017542465.1 Bacilli bacterium
ATTAAATATTGGTACAGCTAAAGTGACTGAAGAAGAAAAACAAGGTATACCTCATTATTTATTTGATATTAAAGAACCAGATGAAATGTATACAGTATATGATTATCAAAAAGATTTAAGAGAAAAACTAGAAGAGTTTAAAGATAGAAATATAGTTATAGTAGGAGGAACAGGGTTATATATTAAAGCAGCTTTATATAACTATGAATTTAATACAGAAGAAGAAAGCAATACATATGATGATTTATCTAATGAAGAATTATATGAGATGGTTAAAAAGATAGATCCTAATTCAGAAACACATGTTAATAATCGTAAGAGATTGATAAGAGAGATTAATAGAAATGGTACTCCTACTCATAAAGATGAATTATTATATCCTGCTATATTTATTGGATTAACAACTGATCGTGATACTTTATATGATAGAATTAATAAAAGAGTAGATATCATGATGGAAGATGGATTATTAGATGAAGTTAAGAGTTTATATGATAGAAATATAAGATCTAAAGCTATCATGACAGGTATTGGATATAAAGAATTATATGAATACTTCGATGGAAATATATCATTAGATGAAGCTATAGAATTAATTAAGCAAAGAAGTAGAAAATATGCTAAAAGACAATACACGTGGTTTAATAATCAAATGGATATAAAATGGTTTGATGTAGACTTTAAGGATTTTAATAATACTATAGACGAATGTGTAAAATATATAGAAAGTATGAAATAATACTTTCTTTTTTATGTTATACTTTAATTAGTAATGAGGTAATAATATGGATAATGTAAGTGAAGATGTAAAAAAAGCAAATGAACAAATTGAAAAGGCTTTAAATAATATGAGTAGTAATACTTATAATGAAGAACAATCTGAAAGATTGATGGAAGACTTTGGAGGAATACCAACAGGTGTTGGAAGTAAAATAGATTCAGATGATGAAAGATTTAAAGAAGCTGATCAACAAATACAAGAAGTCTTTGAGACAGATGACATTGATTATTCTGAATTAAATATGGAAAACTTTGGTGGAATCCCAACAGGTGCTGAAAAAACTAGTACTATGAGAAAGTAGATAATTATATCTACTTTTTTTATTTAATGTTATAATTAATACATAAGGAATGATTATATGCAAGATGAAGTAAAATACTATTCAGTATCACAATATAATGAGTCAATTAAGAGATTTATTGATTCTGTTCCTGCATGCCAAGATGTTCATATTAAAGGTGAAATATCAAACTATAAAGGTGCTACAAGAGGACATTTATATTTCACATTAAAAGATGAAACATCAAGAATAAATGCAGTTATGTTTTCATCTGCAGCAGAAAAGTTAGAGTTCACTCCTAAAGATGGAGATGCTGTACTTATTGATGGAAGAATATCAGTATATCCTCAATCTGGACAATATCAAGTATATATAAATAGGATGGTACTTGATGGACAAGGTGATTTACTTAAAAAGTTAGAAGAACTTAAGAAGAAATTATCAGCAGAAGGTTTATTTGATGAAGCACATAAAAGACCTATTCCTAAATATCCATCAAAGATAGGTGTAATAACTGCTCCTAATAAAGCCGCTAAATCTGATATTATATCTACTATTAAAAGAAGATATCCTATATGTGAAGTAATATTATTTCCAGCTATAGTACAAGGTGACTTAGCTAAAGATTCAATAGTTAAGATGATTGAAGAAGCAAATAATCCTAAGTATGAATTAGATACTTTAATAGTTGGAAGAGGTGGAGGATCAATAGAAGACCTTTGGGCATTCAATGAAGAAATTGTCGCCCGTGCTATCTATAATTCAAGATTACCTATAATATCTGCTGTAGGTCATGAAGTAGATTTTACAATAGCAGACTTTGTTGCAGATCTCAGAGCCCCAACACCTACAGGAGCTGCTGAAATGGCAGTACCTTCAATTGTTGATTTAACTAATTATATTAATCAAATAAATATAAGAACTAATACAATAATAAGTAATAGATTAAAACTATATAGACAACAATTAGATAAATATAAAACATCATATGTATTATCAAATCCACTTGCACAGTTTGAAATAAGAACTCAAAAACTAGATGGATTATATGATAGATTAAATACATATATTAAAGATATATTATTTGTTAAGTGTAAGAATAGTATAGAACTAAATATAAATAAACTAGAATTATTAAATCCTTTAAATGTCTTAAAGAAAGGTTATTCAATAGCTAATATAAATGATAAACCTATTAAATCTATTAAAGATGTTAAGAAGGGTGATAATATATCTATTAAAGTAATAGATGGTGAAATAAAAGCTGAAGCTAAGGAGGTTAATTAGATGGCTAAGACAGAAGAAAAGAAATTTGAACAATTAATGGAAGAATTAGAAACTATTGTTAAAGAATTAGAGAATGGTGATGCAGACTTAGATAAGTCTATTGAAAAATATACAGAAGCCATGAATATTATTAAAATATGTAATGATAAATTAAATAGTGCCGAAGAAAAAGTAAATAAGATATTAAAAGAAAATGGCACATTAGAAGAATTCAATATAAATGATGGTGAATAATAGATGAAAAATAAAAAAGTAGTAGTATTAGGTGGAGGAACTGGACAATCAACTTTACTTCGAGGATTAAAATTATTTCCAATTGATATTACTTCAGTTGTATCTGTATGTGATGATGGATC
>JAFXXB010000002.1 GCA_017542465.1 Bacilli bacterium
AAATGGTCGGGAAGACAGGATTCGAACCTGCGACCCCTAGTTCCCAAAACTAGTGCACTACCAAGCTGTGCTACTTCCCGATGTAATAATTAATTATTCGAAATAAAAATGGTGCGCCCAGAGGGAGTCGAACCCCCAACCTTTTGGTCCGTAGCCAAACGCTCTATCCAATTGCGCTATGAGCGCGGTTTACTTCGAACTACTAATAAATTATAACATATTTTCAAAAAATAGCAAATAAAAATTACTGTTATTAAAAATTTGTTTATAAACATTAATTTTTGTTTAACAAAATAATAATAGATGTTATAATGTAATTAGGTGATAAGAGAATGGTAAACGAATTCATAAACAGCATAGAACTTACAGCAAACAACCAAGATATCATCTCAATATTTTCATCAAATTTTGATAAATTCTATATAGCAAATATAGATCAAAATGGAGATGAAATATCATATGGTAATAATGGTGATCATTTAGAAGCCAATTACTTTATGATTAAAATATTAAATGATAAATCTTATGATGCAAATGAAGTAATTAAAAGATTAGTAGATAAAAAAGATATCATTAATGTATCAATTCATTTCACAAATGGAAAAAAGCAAACTTTTGATATTCCAAAAAAAAGAGTACAAACAGATGGAATATTAACTAATAGATATGAAGATGCATTCTTCGATGAAGAAGACTTATGTATAATCATAAGTGATAAAAATATAAGATATAAAAAAGAGCTATTCGCATAGCTCTTTTATTTTACTTCATAACTTATTTTTGAATAACCTCTTATATCAACATCTATAGATGAAACAATATTTACTTTTTCATCTTTCTTTATTTCTTTTCCAACATAACCAGTTATTTCTTTTGTATTATTATTCTTATCAGATACTTTAATTAATATATAATTAACAGTTACATCTTCCTTAGCTGTTACAACAGCACGATATGTTGATAAATTATTTTCATAATCAATTTTAACATTTGTTATCTTAACACTACCTAAATCTGCATCCTTATATAATTGATTCTTCTTGTTATTATTTATTACGCAGAATATAACCACACCAGCAAGTATTATTGCAGCAACAGCAGCTATTATACTTATAATTACAATTAATTTATTATTTTTCATCTTAATCCCTTACTCTCTATAATTATTATAGCATATAAAAAAAGAAAATAAATCAATTATTTTCTTCTTCTACTTCATTACTACAATTTATAGCTAAACCCATAACAAATACATATGACATAAAGTATAACCAAACCATTAGAACAGCTACATGAGCTAAAGCTCCATATACTACTTCATAAGTAAACATATGTCTTGATACATCACCATAAAGAACTGTTAATACAACCCATCCAATTGATGTTATTAATGTTCCAGCAGTAACATGCTTTTTACCTGCCATTCTATCAGGAGCAAACTTATATATTATTCTAATAAATATGAATAATACTAAGAATGCTAATGGATATCTTAACCAAATAATATAACTATATATTTGTTCACCATAATTTAATGATGATATCCATGACATTAATCTATATTGATATATAGATAATAATAACAATCCAATAGCAAATACTATTATCATCGCAAGCATAAATAATGCTTTAATTCTTCTCTTTAACCAACTTGATTGAGGTATTCCATATATCTCATTAGAAATAAGTATTAATGCATTACATCCATTTGAAGCAATATATAACATCCATATAAATAATACAATCATAGGGAATGTTATATTACCGGTTTCTATAAATGGATTAATGAAATCAATACCACCCGGAACAAATTGTGCAACTATAGATAAAATATTTAAATAATCAAATTCAAATAAATTAGCTACATAGCAAGCTAGTGTAAGAATTGGAACTAATGATAATAACATATAGAATGCAAGTTGTCCTGGCAAGAAGTTCATCTCAGGCATCATGATTACACTATAAAGTTTATCTATGTATTTTCTAAAAGGCCCCTTATTCTTCTGTTGTTTCTTCATAAGTTCTTTCCTTATTCTCTCTCATCTTTATTAACGCTTCATTATAAGCATCTTCAACTAGTTTTGTATCATCTTCAATAATTGAGAAACCAATAGCAACACCATTATTATGAGGTAACTTTTCGAATCCTTTAACTAACTTCTTAATATAAGATAAGATTTGTTTTTCAGAATATCCAACCATATATACAAAGAATTCATTACCATCCATTCTTAATATTTCAGTGTTATCTATTTGAGTCTTTATTAATACATTTGCAACAGAACAGATTTGTTTATCTCCTTCTTCATGTCCTAATGTATCATTTATATATTTAACATTATTAATATCTAATACAATACATGCTTGAGGATAAATCTTATTCTTATTCCAAATAGCTACTCTATCATTATAGTAATTTCTATTCTTTAATGCAGTTAATAAATCAATATACTTAATTCTATCTGCTTTATTAATCTTAGTATCAAGTTTAACTGTCTTTCTATTCTTTGTATAAATGAATATTGAAACAAATGATACTATGATTATAACTAATGTATATCTAGCAATTGTACCAAACACATTACCTCTATTTTCAACTTTATTATATGTGGTTATACCAAATCTAATTAAATCAGATGGATCTATAGTTTTAGTATAAGCATTAAATAATTTATAGAAAGTATCATTAGAGTTTTTATATCTAAATGTATAATTACTATCTTCATATGTTGAAGAATATCTAGAAGTATAATCATTAGTTAATTTATTTAAATAATATTTAGCAGTATTAGTATCTATTACTATAATTTCTTTCTTAGATACAATCTTCTTTAAATCTTGAGGAGTTGCATATGTTCTTACATCAATACCAGGTAAATCCTTAATCATGTCATATAGGTATGAATCTTTTAATACATATACTTTCTTATATGCTAAACCATTTATATCTGATAAAGATAAATCAATTGAGTTATGTGCAACAACTTCAAAATCAATTCTTCCTAATGCTCCTGAATCAATGTAATTAGTTATTATATTATAGTAGTTATAATATAAATCTACTTGTCCATTGATAGCAGCTTCAGCTAACTTAGATGCGTTCTTATATTTCTTATAAGTAAAATCTACACCAGAGAATTCGCTAAAACTTCTTAAGTATTCAGCAGTTATTCCACCATATTCAGAAGAAGCTAGTATTTCATATGGTTTGTTTTCAGTAAAACCATATGAATATGTTTTACTTGTTAAAGTTCTTTCTTCTGCATCAGTAATAGCTAACTTATTAATAAATAATTGATAGTTATTCTTATTATAAGAATCATTAAAGTTCTTTTCTTTCCACTTATTAAATTCCTTAGTGAATATTGAATTAACTATTTCATCATTATCTAATCTAAAATAGTAATAATGATTTAAATCAGATATATGAGCTAATATATTTATATTATTAGCAAGTATTTCATCTTTATATTCATTTAATGGAACTAATGCATATTTAAGTGTTCCATCAGATAAACCTTTAGTTATATCAGCATAAGTCTCAACTGTTTTGAACTTATTATCCTCTACCTTAAAATAATTCTTAACTAATTCAGAAGATGATGATTTAATACCAACTTCCATATTAGGAATATTCTTAGTATCATATACAAGTCCAGTATTCTTAGAAACTAATACATAGTGATCTTTAAATAATAATAACTTGTTATTATCATATACTTGAGATACTTCAAATCCATATCCTGTTGTACCAGAAAGATATGAAACAGTATTTTTATTTACTTTTATTTTTAAGTCATTTGATAAATAATCAACAAAATCAAAAAATACACCAGCACCTGTTGAACCAAATACAGGTATATCATTTGGAATTGAAATTGATATTACCTTTGATGAATTATTATCTACCCATTTCTTTTCTTCATTAGATAATGAGTTTTGGTTTGTATTACCATGATATATAATTACACCAACTACTACAGCAATAGCAATAATGATGATAGCCAAGAATATATATCTTTTCTTAATTTTCATCAGAATCACCACCTATTTCATCATCGGTTAATTCTTTTTCTTCTTCATAATTAAAGTTTGCCCAAGCAATCATTTTCTTACTTGCAGATTTTGATCCTAAGTAAGGATTTAAACCATCTCTTTTAACTATATATTGAATATCATAATAAGTTTTTTGTTCATCTGTTAGTTTAGCTAATGATTCTGTACAAATTGATTGAATATCATTGTTTGCAAGTTCTGCTTTAACAGTTAAATTAATATAGATAATCTTACCCTTAATATCTATAGATACTCCTTGAACTTTATCACTAGATTCAAAATAACTCTTTAATTCATTCAATTCATTTTGAACTGGATGTTCAGCTATATCATCTAATCTATGTCCATATTTAGAATTACTTATTTGTGAAGTAAAATATAGTATTAAACTAGTTATAATAACAAGTAAGCATATTAAAGAAATAATCATTAATATACAATATATTCTATTATTTTTATAAAACTTAATTAATTTCTTCATTCCTTTTCACCCTCAAAACATTACCATTATTATAATATAAAAAAGATATAAATAAAAGAGATGTTAGTTGTTTTCTATCATCTCTTTAAATTTATCTTCATCCCATATTTCTATACCTAATTCTTGTGCTTTAGTATATTTGGAACCAGGATCAGCACCTGCTATAACTACATCAGTCTTCTTTGATACAGAGCCTGAACAATTACCACCTAAGTTTTCAATTATTCTCTTAGCTTCGTCTCTTGAGAAGTCTTCAAGACCACCTGTTAATACAAATGTCTTACCAGTGAAATATGTAACATCAGATGTTTCTTCACCCTTGTATTCCATGTTTAATCCTAACATCTTAAGTTCATTAATCATCTTTAGATTATCTTCATCTTTAAAATAATTAACAACAGAATTAGCTATAACATCACCTATATCAGGTATATCTTTTAGTTCTTCATAGTTAGCATTAATTAAGTTATCTATTGTTTTATATTTCTTAGCTAATATTTTAGCAGTCTTAGCTCCTACATATCTAATACCTATAGCAAATAATAACTTCTCTAATGAATTAGATTTACTATTTTCAATTGAAGTAAATAAGTTATTTAATGATTTTTCACCATATCCTTCAAGGAGTTTTATTTGTTCAGTGAAATCATCTATTCTATAAATATCAGGGAATGATTTAATATAACCCAAGTTATAGAAATCTTCTATAATAGCATCTCCTAAACCTGTAATATTCATTGTTTCTCTTGAAACAAAATGAATAAGTTTTTCAATATCTTGTTTAGGACATTTATCATTTATACAATAATAAGCTGCATCTTTCTTTATTAACTTCTCATGACATATAGGACATGTATCAGTCATCTTAAATGGTTTTTCTGTTCCATTTCTTCTATCAAGTACAACTGATTCTACTCTAGGTATTACATCTCCTGCTTTTTTAATCTTAACTGTATCTCCTACTCTTATATCTTTTTGAATACAATAATCTTCATTATGTAATGTTGCACGAGATACAAGTGAACCCATAACCATGACAGGTTCTAATACTGCATTAGGAGTAACTTGTCCAGTTCTTCCTACAGTAAATATGATATCTTTTAATTTAGTTTGTACTTCTTCAGCTGGGAATTTATATGCTACAGCCCATTTAGGATATCTTATAGTGTTACCCATTATCTCATGACCTTTTAAATCATCAAGTTTAATAACAACACCATCTATATCATATTCAAGTGAACTTCTCTTCTCACCCATCTCATGAATATATTTCATTAATTCATCTATATTATTAACTACCCTATTATTAGGATTAGTTCTAAAACCTAACTTCTTCATAAACTCCAATGCTTCATGATGAGTTTTTATACCATAGTCTTCAGGATTAGGTAAATGATAAATCCATACCTCAAGATTACGTTTAGCTGCTACCTTACTATCTAATTGTTTAACTGATCCAGCAGCTGCATTACGACAGTTCTTAAGTAATGGTTCGCCATTCTCTTCTCTTTCTTTATTTAACTTTTCTAATGTAGCTTTAGACATATATATTTCTCCACGAACTTCTATATCTATAGGTTCAGTTAATGTCTTAGGTACTTGCTTGATGGTCTTAACATTATTAGTTATATTTTCTCCTTCAACCCCATTACCACGAGTAGCTGCAGAAACCAACTTACCATTTTCATATCTTAAAGAAACAGATAAACCATCTATCTTTAATTCAGCTACATATTTAGGATTAGCTATTTGCTTCTTTATGTTTTTATCAAATGCATATATTTCATCTTCATTAAATACATCTTGTAAACTCATCATTGGTATATTATGAGTTATCTTCTCAAACTTATCTAATACTTCACCACCAACAAATGTAGTAGGAGAATCATCTCTCTTCCATTCAGGATGAGCATCTTCCATCTCATATATTTCTCTTATATAATTATCATATTCTTCATCTGTTAATGTTGTTGCATCATCCAAGACATGATATTCATAGTTAGCTTTTATAAGTAAATCAACAAGTTCATTATATCTATCTTGATTCATAAGTATCACCTATATATATTATATCATTTATAACAAAAAAAGACTATTTACTAGTCTTCTTTTTCTTCTTTTCAACTATAGTTACAGATAGTAATAATATTATAATACCAGCATATAAGAAGTATGGTAATAACTTATTAGTTGTACCATATATTTCTATTACACCTCTCATATATGAATAACATAATAATGTAATCCATCCTGATCTATATATAGTATTATTTAAGTATTTATCAAATATAACTCTTATAAATCCAGCAACACAAGGAACAGCCCATGCATGTAACATATAAATTGATACAACACCATGTGAAAAATGTTCATATATAAGTGATGCAATTAAACAGATAACTGATACTATTAAGTAAGGTAAAAATTTTTTAATAACCGACATATACCATATCACTTACCTTTCTTTCATCAATTACATATCCATCATGAGTGGGATTATTTATAATCTTACCATTAAATACCATGACTGATGATCCGCCGCCATCCATGTTGTATGCAGTTTGACATCCTAAACCTTTCATATATGATGCAAGTTCATATAATGATAAACCCTCAGATGCTTTTGTTCTTCCATCAGATACTACAAATGCATAATGGTTCATACCAATATAACATATAGCAGTTCTAGGATTAGATACTCTATGTCCTGTAGATACTTCTTGGTTTTCAGTAACACTTATTTCACCATCTTTTAATAATCCAGGTCCAAAAGTGAATACTTCTTTAGGATTATTTAATTCAGATAATTTAGTTTTACTTTCATTTATGATTTGGAATTTACCACTTTCATATATAACTAAGTTTTCTCTATTACCTGATGATGTATTTCTATATTCCTTAAAGTTTCTTACAACATAACCTGCTTCTCTAGCTCCATAGTAATCACCATTTATAGCTAAGATAGCATTATTTCTTTTAGCCATATCAGATACTTCCTCAGTTATATTTCTTCCAAATTTATCTTTAGCAAATGCTGTTCTTAAATATTCAGGTCTATTCATTACAACATCAGCTACATATATATGAGTTTTATATTGATAATCTTCAGTTAATTTTATTTCAATATTATCATCTTTATAATGATCATCTTCTATAATAGCATCTTCAATAACTACTTTTTCTCTCTTTTCTACTTCAACATTAGTTCCATCTTGTTCAAGTACAAAAGTATATAACATAGCATATGTACATGCTCCAATTAAGGCAAGATAGAATAATATATTATAAACTATCTTCATATATACCCCTCCTTAAAATATAAATCTTTTTTGTACAAAATAACTAATAGTAAATAGTATTATTTCTACTATTACTTTAGCAAGCAATACAGGTAATACTTTAGATAATAACATTAATAATAAAGTATTACATAGTAATATAAATGCTGCAAGTAAATAATACTTTAATACAGCAATAAATACATTCTTTTTATCTTTAAATACAATATTTCTATTTAATGTGAAATTAAATATAGATGATATTACTCTAGCTAATATATTAGCATATATCTTATCCATGAACATAAAGAATAATGCAAAGCATCCATAGTCAACTAAGAATGACGAGAATGATGCAATTATAAATTTAAAGAATTGTTTTAATAATTGTTTATATATTCTGAATGAATCCTTAATTGGATGGAAATGAGTTCCAGAGTTACCATCTTCATATATTGTTTCAATTACTTCTTCTTTAATATCAATTTTATTCTTAGGTGCATCTAGTAACATATTCATTTCATATTCAAATCTATTACCTTCAACATCTATCATAAATGGAAGTAAGTTACTCTTAAATACTCTTAATCCTGTTTGAGTATCATATACATCTATACCTGTAGATATTCTATAAATAAATCTTGTTAATGAATTACCAAATCTACTCTTAAAAGGTATATTCTTATCTCTTAATCTTTTACCTAGTAATAATACATTATCATCACTTTTATTAACTATATTACATAGATTAAGTGTATCTTTAGCTGTATGTTGTCCATCAGAATCAAGTGTAGCTATAATACATTCATCATAGTTATCTTGAATATATTTAAAAGCATATTTTAAAGCATATCCTTTACCATGATTAGTTTCATATGAAAGATATGTTACATCTTTTTTTATCTTATCAAAATATTTATCATATTTTTTATCTGATCCATCATTAACAACAATGATATCAAACTTATTTAATTCTTTAAGATCACTTACAATCTTAATTAATTTATCAGTTGGTTCATAGGAAGGTATAAGTGCAATATACTTCATGTTAATTCTTCCTTTCTATTTTGAAAGTATAAATAAGTCTATTAACTTTCTTTGTATATAGTCCTGTTCTACTAGATAATTCCAATGTTATCTCAGACTTATCATTAATACTCTCTTTCTTTAATTCTTTTTCTTGGCCATCTCTAATGCCATATACAATTATATCACTTACATCAGATGGAATATAGTTAATATTATCCAAAGATAATTCTTGTTCTACTCCATTGTATTTAATCTTATATGAATCATATATAACATTCTTATATTGATTATTATAGAAATTAATTCTACCTTGTAATTGAGAATTAAGATATTCTACACCCTTATCATATGATGTATTACTATAGTTAATAGGCATATAAGTAATGGCTCTTGCATCATATAAATAATTAAACTTAGTCCAATTCATATCAGCACTTGTTCTAATATAATTAGAATAATTATTACTTGTATTAACTAAATCATTAAATGTAGATCTATAGTTTAAATATACTTTATCTATTTCATCAGAGAATCCTTGTCTCTTAGCTAACCACTTAAACCAATTATTTCTAATTCTATAAGTTAAACTATTATTGCCTAATACATAATATGATGATGTAGACGCATAGTTATAACTTCTATTTAATGTATGATCAAAGTCCCATCCAGGTCCAGCATATAACTTACCATTCTTAGTATAGAAGTAATTAGATCCTCTCATAGCATCATAGTTTAAAGACATTTCTTGTACCCAATAATACTTAGCAAATGATTCATAATCAATTGATTTCATTAATTCTTCATCTGATTTATTACCATACATTAGATTCTCTATCTTATTCATATAGTTTCTAAACTCATTTTTAATTTTATTTCTTTCAGATGCAGATACTTCATCTAATTCAGGATTCTTTAAAGTTAAACATGTTCCGCGAGAAGTATAGATATAATCATTTCCACTTGGATGATTTTCTATCTCAAATAAATAATCGGTATCTTCTATTTCCACTCTATTCTTTTTAGCTTGTACTTTCTCAGTTAATAGATAAGATCCCATATAATTATTATTAACATATAAATCTACTGGTTCAACATCAACAGAATAATCTAAACCTAACTTTTTAGATAAATCAAAGAATATATAGTTTCTTGCTAATGTACCATCAAAAGTATTAGTTATTAAGTTATATGACTTAGCTTTACCCATATTAAATATATCTATTTTATCTTTAAATTTTATTTGATATGGTTTTTTATATCTTTCCCAAGTTCTATTACCTCTACCTTTAAATGATTCAAGTTTAGAGTATATCTTATTATTATCTTTATCAATAATTAAGATATCAGCTGTTGTTTCAACAGTATGATTAGCGGATGCATGTACTCTTTGTAAATCTTGATTACCATTAGGTAAATTAATAGATACTGAAGGTAATCCTGATTGCATTATTTTAAGTTTATATGTATGAACATTTTTACTATTAACATCAGTCTTAATAATAACTTCATTATCTTTTAATAGATTAGTTTCTTTATTATTAATTATCTTACCTAATTCATTTCCATCTTTATTATATACAGTTACTTGAGTATTAGGTTTATCATAAAAAGTTACTCTTAAGTTATCTCTATCATATCCTTTAGGTAAATATAAAATATATGTACCATTTTTATTAGTCCAATTAATATCATCAGTTAATGCATCATCACCTAAATCTACATATAAATTATTTATAGGTAAATTATCATATACTGTTGTATCTAATATTACTTCTTCTTTTTTATTTATTTCTTCTGTAACTCTAGTTGTAGGTTCAGTAGTATCAGCTACTTTTTTATCATTAGTTATTGGTATTAATACTAAAGATCTTAATACTAAAAAAAACATTAATATATATACTAAGTTTCCACTCATATTAATACACCCTTCTCACTCTATTAATTATATAATAAAATACCAATAAAAAAAATAAGAAGAGCACATTTCTTCTTATTAATTCCATAGATTATTTGGATATACTCCTTTATCTATTTCTTTAAGAATAAATTCTTTTAGATATTCAGCATCTTCTTTATAAGTCATGCCTATCCAAGTTGAAGTTGTAGGTATATCTCTTATAATAATTCCTTCTTTAATACAATCATCCATGATGTTAGGTAATAGCATCTCAAAGTTAAGTAAGTTTTCTTTATTGTTTTCAAATTCATCTCTCATACAATTACCTATTTTAGTTATTAACTTATCATTAAAACCATTCATTAACATGGAACAACTTGTATTACCTGGAACTCTAAATTCAGGTATAGATGTATTAAGAGGAGTACATATTACTTCATCACCATCAAGAACACATGATGATTCAATTATACTTGTTATTATTCCATTTTCTTCTCTTATAATTCCTCTTTTAACTGCTCCATTTTCAGATAATGTATTAGCTACAGGATAACCTATAACTGAGAAATCATCTGTATCTAAGGCTTCAGATAGTTGTTTAAATGCTTCATCACCATAGAAGTCATCTGCAGTTATTGTTCCAAAGTGACCCTTTATTTCATTACGAGCACAATAGATTGCATGAGCTGTTCCCCATGGTTTTTCTCTTCCTTCTGGTACACTGAAACCTTCAGGTATATCATCTAACTTTTGGAATGCATATCCAATTTCAATCTTACCTTCAAATCTCTTACCAATAGAATCTTTAAAAAGATCTAAATATTCTTCTCTTATTACTAATACTATTTTAGTAAATCCATATCTAATAGCAGAATAAATAGAATAATCCATCAAAAATTCACCATTAGGTCCAACAGGATATACTTGTTTCATTCCTCCAAAACGAGAACCCATACCTGCAGCTAAAATAACTAAAGTCTTATCATTCATAATTACACCTTCCTTATACTCTTATGATTTTTCATTAATGTTTTTATTCCTGATTTAAATGCAACTGTTATTAATCCACCTTCATCTGTAATAACTACACCTAAACCATATGATTCATGTTCAATTGTATCACCTTTTGTAATCTCATCATTCTTACCTTCTACATAGAATTTAGATTTATCTATCTTAGGTTCAAATAATGAATTATCTTTTATATGATCTATTCTATTGATATATTTATCATCTATTTCATTTAAGAATCTAGATGGAGGATTTTCATTAGCTTGTCCATATAACATTCTTCTTTTAGCATTAGTTAAATATAACTTACTCTTTGCTCTTGTTATACCAACATAACATAATCTTCTTTCCTCTTCTATTCCTTCATCACCTTCATCAAATGAATTAGAATGAGGGAATATTCCTTCTTCCATACCAACTAAGAATACAGTACCAAACTCTAAACCCTTAGCTGAATGAATAGTCATGAGTGTGACGCCATCATTACTCTCTTTATTTTGATTCATATCACTTATTAATGTTATTTGTTCTAGGAAGTATCCTAAGTCTTGAGTATCTGATTCTTCTTCATATGATGAAGATATAGATTTGAATTCCTCTAAATTCTCAAGTCTTATATCAGCTTCTAAACTCTTCTCTTCTTCATACTCTTTCTTCATACCTGACTTATCAAGTATAGAATCAATTAATTCAGTTATACTCATATTCTTAGAATCGTTTATTAAGTCTTCAATTAACTCTTTAAACTCTAATTCTTTCTTACTAGATAATGCTTTATACATTGATGTATGAGATATATTAGCTTCATTCTCTAGTTTATCAACTGATGTATCTCCTATACCTCTCTTAGGTACATTTATTACTCTTCTTAATGATATATTATCATCTGGATTATATATTAATTTTAAATATGCTATTAAATCCTTAATCTCTTTACGAGAATAGAAGAATACTGAGCCTATTATTTTATAAGGTATGGTATTTCTCATCATTTCTTCTTCAATAATACGTGATTGTCCATTTGTTCTATATAGAATTGCCATATCATTGAAATCTATTCCTGATTTATTTAATTCTTTTATTTCAGATGCTATCTTATTAGCTTCATCTCTTTCATCATAACATCTTAAATAATTAACTTTATCTCCATCACCATTAGAAGACCATAGATTTAAATCTTTTCTATTCTTATTATTCTTAATAACAGAATTAGCAGCATTTAAGATATTATTTGTAGATCTATAATTCTCTTCTAACTTTATTGTTACACATTCAGGATAATCTTTCTCAAAGTTCATGATATTCTTATAGTCTGCTTGTCTAAATGCATATATTGATTGGTTCATATCACCTACTACAAATAGATTTCTATATTGGCTAGCAAGTAACTTAGTAAATCTATATTGAACAGGGTTTGTATCTTGATACTCATCTACTAGTATATATTGATATTTATCTTGATAATAATCAAGTATATCATCATGTTCCTCTAATAACTTAACAGGATAAACAAGTAAGTCATCAAAGTCAACTGATGATGATTCAAATAGTATTCTATTATATGTGTTATATATATTAATACACATCTTATCAAATTCAGTATTAAGTAATGTATCCATCTCTTTTTGAGATAACATTTCATTCTTAATAAATGATATTTTATTTCTTATTGCATAAGGACTATATCTTTTAGGATCTATATTATTTTGTTTTAATATTTTTTTAATAATAGTTAAAGAATCATCTGCATCTATAATATTAAAATTTCTATTTAATCCTAAGATATCATAGTTATCTCTTATTATTCTTACACCTAATGAATGGAATGTACCAATGAAAGAATAAGTGTCCCCTATCATTTTATATACTCTATCTCTCATCTCTTTAGCAGCCTTGTTGGTAAATGTAATAGCTAAGATATTTCTTGAGTCTACACCATTCTTAATTAAGTTAGCAATACGAGTTGTTAATACTTTTGTTTTACCTGATCCAGCTCCAGCCATGACTAAACATGGTCCATCCATATGTTGTACTGCTTTTATTTGTTGTTCATTTAATCCTTTAAGTAAATCCATGTTAATCATTCCTTGTAATAATAATTATATCAAAAAAGAAATAGTTTATTAACTATTTCTTTTTATAAAGAATACTGTGTTTCATCAAATGTATATGAATAATCTTGAACTGACACATTATCAATTATCATATATTCATATAATTTTTCATTAAATGTAAAGGTATTACCTAGATTGTCCTCAATGGTCAAATCTTTACACACATTATCAGATGAATGAAAAGGTTTGCAAACCATATTAACTATTATTTGATTATCCCATTTATAATACATTACAGATAATGCCAATTCTATTTTTTCACCATTAATTCTATATCTAGTTTGTGCAGAACGTTTATAATAATCATTTATAATTATCCAATAATTGTTTTCTTCCTTGTATTCAACAAAGAACATCGAATTGTCATTGCCCTTTTCAAGAAACAATTTATGTTTCTCATTATCAATCACCAACATTGTATCCTTTGGTTTTGTAGATGCAATCGCTGATTCTAAGGTTTTATATTTTCTACCTAAAAGAAAAGAATTATAATTAATTATAATTAATAAAACAATACTAAGAAATATTAATGGGTATAGCCTTTTAAACAAAATAATAGTAACCTGTTTAGCCGAATTAATCTTATTAAAATCCATTCCTTTAATTATAAATGGGATTAATACTACCATCAATAATACCACTGATAACAATACAAATATTAATACCTTTTCAATCATTTAATACATACTCCTTTAATACGATTTACCCTAATAATGCCTGAATTGATGGGTATAATATACCACCAGCAAGTAATCCATCAATTAGTATAGGTGCACCAGCATATATAGCAACTGCAGATACAAAAGCAAATGGTATGTTTACACTAATAAAATATTCGTTATAATATGAGTGATTATTGTCAATTGAATCTTCTGTAACAAAAGACACACTATAATTACCAGGACCACCCAATGCTGTTTGTATTGACCAATTATTTCCAGATAATACACTACCAAAACCAATATCAGATAAAGCTAATCCTGTTTTAATATGTTTACCAATACTTGCGGTAAATGATACAGTATCATCAGAACTTATTTCTATGTTAGTATCTACAATAGATTCTTTTTTAGATTTTACTGTTTCCTTAACTCCAGAACTATTCTTTATATTAATTAGTCCAATAAAATCAATAAAGGTCTTTTCATTATTATGATCAATATGTTTATATGTTACAGATGAATTCTCAAATTTATTTTTTACATAATCAAATACTACACATGTAGTAATTGTAGAAATAAGACAGGCTAATAATCCAAAATTTCCGTTGTTGTCTGACATAATTATAGGATTGTTATAACAATATTGATATAAATTGTAATTCTTACTATTATTATACACTGTATCACTATTAATAAACCTACATAAAGAAGGATCATAATACCTGCTATTCAAATAATACATTCCTGTTTCATTATCATAATAATAAGATCTATATCTAAATGGATTAACAGAAGCTAAATCATTAGCACTATTATCAATCGTTCTTATTATTTTACCAAACGCATCATACTTATACGATACTAAAAGAACGTAGTTACTATCATATATTCCTATTATATCATTTTGGTAATTCTTTTTATAATAATAAGTATTATTATTGTATTTGAATCCTATAATATTATACTTATTATCATATAAATAGTATATCACATCATTACCCGTCTTCTCAAATAATACATGAGTTCCATCTAAATAGTAATTAGTAACTACATTATTAACAGTCTTTTGTTTCCTAATACCATCTATGTTGTAATCATATGTAGCAACAATATCATTATATGTATCTTCATATATAGATAACTCTCTACCATTAATCCAATAGTAATTATTATCACCAAATGATAAAGGATTTCCCATACCATCATATGTAATTAACTTATTATTATACCTAGTTAATTGATCTTCCCATGAACTATTGCCATATTCATATTTATTATCTTCAAGTAAAGCATCATTTAAATCATACATGATATTTCTTAAAATGTTACCTTCAGTATCATATTTATATATATGCTTAACACCCATTTCATAATCAATATCTTTTACTAATTGATTATTATTATCGTATTCATACTCATTCATTAAAACGCCGTTTAGAAATACTTGAGTAATATTATATAAATCATCATATATATATTTATATTTATATTTATCTGTTCCTATTTCCATAGTATCTAATATTAATGATGTTTTATTACCATTCGTGCAATATGAATACTTGCTTGTAATATTGTTGTTGACTGACGATTCACTCAATCTTCCTAAATAATCATAGGTAGAACTAACAATTGTATTATCAATTGACACCTCCATAATAGTATCATCAGAATTATAAACATAATTAATATCATATTCATTTCCATCAAACATAATATGTTTATTTGTAACATTACTATTAATATCATATTTATACGTACTAATATAATTATCTTCAACGTATTTAGCTAATCTATTTGCATAGTCATAATAAAAATGATAATGCTCGTTACCCGATGATATTTTTGATATATTACCTAGATTATCATAATGATAGTTATAGACTTTATTCCCTTTTGTTTTTCTTATTAACCTGTCAAATAAATCATATTCATATGAAATAGATTGATTATTACCATATGTAGTAGATAATAGATTTCCATTATTATTTTCATATAAATGTGAAATCAAAACATGATTGTTTAATTGAACTGACTGTAAATTCAGATAATTATCATAATTAAATTGATAATCTTTATTACCAGTTATTATATGTGATAATTTATCATTATTATTATAACTAAAATCAACTTGTTTATTGTTAAACACTATATTTGAAATTCTATTCTTATTATCATAAGTATTATTAGTGATTACGTTTTTACTATTAACAACAGCACTAATTAATCCATTATTAGAATCAGTATAATATTCTGTCTTCCTTCCTAAAGAATCAACTAACTTGCTTATAAACCTTCCATCAGTAGTGTACTCAGCCATATTTTCTATATACAAATCTGTATTCAAATCCTCAAAGAATAACATTTCGTTATCATCTGATTTATGTTGATTAGATTCATCCATTTGAACGATATGAGCATTTAATCTATTATTTGAATCCACATATAAATAAATATCATCATGTATCCATTTTATTGAATATGAACCATTGTCATTCTCTATTAAATCAAAATATATCCTGTTTGTAGAATCATCCATCAATTCAATTTGATTATTCTGATTTATACCTAAATATTTATCTCCAAATTTCAAGTACCAACCATACAATTCTTCAATTCCAACCTCTATATATGGAATATTACATTGATTAATATCAAATGATAAATCACCATTATTAGGTGAATAGATCAAATATTTATTTGTCCCTTTTAACCTAATATAATAGTTTCCATCAATGCCATAAGATGTTTCTGAATTTACATTATTTATAATAGTTTTTATAGGATTACCATATGAATCATATTTGATTTCATTTGAAATTCCTGATGGACTAATCCCCTTTAAAACCCTGTCTGTAACATTATTATCATACTCATATTTATAATTATTACCTTTTGGATTGAAAGAAGATATTAATTGATTATTGTTATCATATTTGAATTCACTTGTTTTATTATCTAAACCACTAGTTTTAATAAGATTTCCATCAGAATCATATTCATAATAAAACTGAGATAAATCTTTAAATAACATCACATCTGTTATATAAAATGCATTGCACTCATAGTTAGAAATAAAGTTTAATCTAAAATCATCATAATCAGCTTCAGCAACATACGTTCCATTAAAGAATTGCCATTCATCAATTCCATAGTTTAATGGAAGATTATGTGTACAAGTACCAATTTCAGGATCTGTTGCATAAAATTGTAGATTAACCATATTACCTTGTTCCTGACCAGCTTCATATATACCGTCGGATTTATACCAAAAAGAAATATGATATAAATCCCCTTCTTTACCAGCTAAACTAAAATCTTGTCTTAAAGTAGAACTACCCTCAGGATTACTATATAACTTTAATGCTTTTTCTCCGCTAGGTAATGTAACTATCTCATAAGGATTATTCCATGGTAATCCAGAGTCATAAGAACCATATACATTCCAATAATTGATGCCATTATTAAATCCGGAATTATCTACCATATTATATATACTAGGGGTCTTCCCAGTTTCAACCTGTAATTTTCTAATATACGAATCTGCGTGATTATCTGCAGGAAATAATTTTAAAACCATAATATCATTCATATTAAATGATCCAGTTAATGACATTTTATCATATCCATTTATAATTAATAAATCACCCTTATCTAATAAAGTATCTACATTATTAATTCTTTTATATAATCTTACTTCACCAATATCATTTGATGTTTTATACTCGAATGATATAGTATAATCACCATTAGCTGGAATTGTATACTCTATAGAATTAGTATTATATAATTGAGGATCATAATATAATTCTTTTTCTAAAGTATCGTCATCAGTCTCAATAATATATCCCGAATATGTAAAATTACATGTATGATTATTATCCAGTCTACTATTTTCCAACAAATTTTCAACATATTTAATTGGGATAGTATTTGTATTCTCTTTATTATTACTACTATCTAAAGAAGTATTATATCCACTATTAATACCATATGATTCTTTAAACGATGATGAAGTTGATAATAACATATAATTATTAACTAATCTTCCGACATTATCATAAATATTTACATATACTCTATTTTTATTATCAGTTATCTTAGTCACGCATTTATCATATGAATAAGTTAAACTTTTACCTAAAGCATCACTTAATCCATAACTACATATCGAAGATACTCTATAAGGAACTGATGATAAATAACTAAAAGTATAGTATAAGCCAGTAATATCTGTTATTTGAGATATTAAATTGTAATTATTATAGATAAATGAAGTAATGCCTCTCTTTGTAGATATTGATACTACTTTATCATTATTCTTAGTTATTGTAACTGTATCACTATCTGAAACAACAATAATACTGTTAGTATTATACTGAATATTTAATTCATTGCTACTTGAATCAACTATTCTATTTATTTGACCATTAGAATAATATATATTTAATTCATTGTTAGACACATCTACAATACGTTTTAATCTATAAAATGAACCATTTGATTCAAATACTTTTATGTTACCTTTTGAATCATATAATTCATAATTATTTCCAACAAGCTTAATAGTATAATTATAGCCATCTTCATCTTTGTACTCATTGTTTGTCTCTTTAAAATATATTGTGGCACCTGTTGAATTAATATATTTAATATAATTAACTCCACTAATAACCTCTAATGTTAATGTTTCTTCATAATTAAATCTCCACACGTGGTTTGAAGAATTATGAACTAGTTTTAAGTTTGCTGGAATTTTAGCACCAACTGTATTATTAACATAAAAGATATTTACTATATTTCCATTATAATTATTAATATATGAACTGCCTTGAGAATAATCAATTTGATTATAATCCATATAATCTTGAATCCCATCCTGTTTTCTGTATGATATAAGTAAAACTGGTTCATTATATGTTTGATGACTGTAATCATAATCTTTACTATAGAAAGAATATGAATAACTTTCTCCATTATAGACTTCGTCATTACATTTAATCATAACTCCATAATTTGGCATTCCACCATACCATTTTTTTACGAGTTTAGTTATGTCAACTAATGAATCAGGAGCAGTACCTTCATACGGATTATATGAAGGAATAAAAGTTGAGTAAATGAATGAATCATAATTATTATATGAATTATTCCAAGTTACTAATGATTCACTCCAATCAGAAGTCATAGCATGTACATTAATAATCTTTGAATTATTATATAAACTAATTGTAGGATTTTTAGTTTTTAATACCATTGTTGCCCCAATTACACTACAACTTGAATCTATTGTTGGTAAAGTAAATTTTATTAGAGATCTACAAATCTCTGTATTATCCACAATTACTCTGTTTCCATCCATTGTTGAATAATTTGTATCTGGAGAACTACTATTTATATAAGCATCATTACAAAAAATAGTAGTTTCATTAATAATAGTAGGATCGATAATTACTGGATAAACAACATCTTCAGATTCTAACCAGTCAATATCAAAGCCAATAGATAATATCGTATTATTATCTACTTCTTTTAATTTATAAGTCACATTATTATTAATTCTTTTATTAGCATCTATCATGAAAGGAGAAGGTATTCTAAGTATCTCTTTCCCATTTTTTGATACCAAAATATTATTACTATTAATACCTATATCTAAATTAGTATCGACTATAAACAATATATTATCCAATTCAGAAACAGCATTAGCATTATTAATGATAATTGATTCCTTTATATTACCATCTATTATTTCATAATCAATGTCTATATTATCAATTACATTTTTATAGCTTATGGTATTACCGCTATGCATCACTTTATTCGGTTTATTCCCAATTAACCTTAATGTCAAATAGTCGTCATCAACCATTACGGAATATATTACTTCTTCTTTGCAAAACTTACTTTTAATTCGATTAGTATTATTCTCATAGTTATCACCATTATCAATAATAGTATCGTCACATTCTTTGTATATACCATTATCTAAATAATAAATATCTTTATCATATATTTCAGCAGTTATACTTCCATCATCATTTAATATATGTCTTTCGCGTTCTTTTCTTTTTTCTAATATTTCTTTCATATTTTCCTCCATTATAGATTACATAAGGGAATAATCCCTTATGCAGTCCTCTTCCAAATATATACAGGTAAATATGGTGGCATGTTTTCTGCATTGCCATTACCTGCTGAGCCAGTTGTTGATGCATTAGTAGTTAAACTATGTGAATGGTCACCAACACCAGTAGTATTAATTAAATATCCAGCCCCAGATGGTCCTGTATTATGTACTGAGTAACAAGAACCCGTAGATTTATAGTATGCATCTTTATCTGCACCAATTTGATGAGTATGACCACCTGCAGCACCGGTCCATCCAGATAAAGCTGGAATCGAATGTGAATGTGATTGTAGATATTTTGATCCACCAACAGTACCAGCAGTATATTCATTACCAGCACCTATTAAGAACCTATCCTGTAACGCAACCCAAGTTCCACCAAATAAAGAACTTGGATTAGTATTATTTACATTCATATAAATTGAACCAACTGGATATATATCATCTATATCTATATTTCCTCCTGGTGTTATAGGACCAGCTTCAGTGGTCAATGTTTTAACTACCATATTACCTTGGCAATCTATAGAAAACGCTCCAGTAGTAGAATTCATACATTTAATAGTTATTTTATTAAATAAAGCATTAATTAAATCATCTTCTATTTGTGTAAAACAGTCTTTAAAATAAATATCATCTAATGATAGCACCTTATTCTTATTATTAATTCCTTGTAATACTGTGTTAACAAAATACTTCATTTGATCAGTATTTTTAGGATATGTAATAGCTAATAATGTATTTGTATAATTTGTTGTTATATAATTTGCTCCTTCAAACATTATTATTGGTTGATAATCCAAGTATTCCACATAAGGAACATCTAATAATATTCCTTCAGAAATTCTTCTAATAACCTTAGCTACAAGTTCAATTCTTGTTCCATTTATAATTGGAGTTAAAACAAACTCATCACTTACTCCACTCACATAAGCTAATGGAGAACTTAATGTAAAAATATAACTTTTTCTGTTTTGAGTCGCTGTAGAACTGGTATCTACATAAACAATTAAATCATCTGTAGACATTACTTCAGTTGCAGTTAATTTAACACTTAAATCAAGCAATGGGGCTTTAATTGAATCACTTAAAGTAATTGAACCATTACCAGTTAATTTATAATCATTCATAATTTCACCTTACATATAGTTTGAATGAAAAATATATGCCTTTCTTTTATAATACTATGGAACTTTTAAAGCGCTTTTCTTGTTTCCATGCTCTTATAATAAATCAATTATTATTATTTGTATGTGATAAACAATATCACATAATCTTGCCAAGATAAAAGAAAAAAAAACAGTAAATGAGTACAAACACTCATATTTACAAAATAAAAAAACGTGATATAGCTAATCACGCTTTTTGTTATTTTTCTTCTTTACAAGATCTTTTTTGGTATATTTTTTATACATTTCATTAAAATCATAATAATTCAAGTAATAAAATGTATCTAATAATGTTTTTATACAACCATCAATAGCATCTGAACTGAATTCATTATTTGTAATTCTTAATAATTCATTGCTTAATATCGGTGGCAAACTCAAACCAACGCAAATCGCGATAACATTTTCTCTTGATGGTTTACCTCCACTATGGTTTATATATCTACTTAATGTTTCCCTATATACATTTGAATAAACCTCTAAATCAGTTATTTTTAATTCAAAACAATCCAGGAGGTACTTTAATGCATCTCCAAAATCTTTTGGCATATTCTTATATATTTTTAAGGCTTTTTCATTTATTTCGATTAATACACTAGAATTACTTTTTACATCTAAACCATTTATATTAATATCGGCATCTATACTATAATCATCTGTTAATAATCTACATAATATATAATCTCTATATAAATAATTATCATTTTTGAATGATTCAACAGTATATGTAAAAGGAATAGCACATTCATCCATATTATTTAGAGCATAAGAAGTCATATTTAAACCTTTATCATTAAATAATAAATACTTTTTATCATTTTTGACGATATGATTCTCAACAATGACTAATTCCTGTTTTTTTAAAGCATTAAATAATTCTTTATTTTTCATAAATAGTGTAGTTATACAATCATAACCGATTGAAAAAGATTGGTAATCACTTAAGAAGCCTTGTTTATATGTATATGATTTTAAATATCTTCCATCAACATGCTCAAAAATACCAACAACACTGATTCCGAGTTCACTTAACCTTATTTTAATAGCCTCCTTAGATACTTTAAAAAAATCACTCAATTCCAAAATAGATAACTCCATAGCAATAGCATTATCACTATAAATGTTGTGATTTTTTTCATACAAACTAAAATATCTAGGTAACAATAATTCTTCAGGTAATAAAACTAAAGAAGAAATGGCATTTGCTTGGCGTTCTATCCACATCAAATCTTCATTATCAAAACATACAATACTATTATTACACTTGTAATCATCTATTTTGGAATTATTAATCATATTAATAAACATAAAATATTTTCTATGTAAATACCAGTGAATACACTCATGAACTATAGTATAGTTTTCTTTATATTCATTTCCAGCATATAAATAATTTGCATTCCTATCAATATATATAGTACCCATCTTTTCATTCTCAACTGATATTAAATTACCTTCATTGTCATATAAAGATACTTGTGTATCATTCATACATATTAAACCAAATATGCTCGAATCTTTGGATATTTTACCATATTTTACACACAATCCCATATTATTAGCTAATTTAATAGAATTAATATATCCTTCTTCATTATAATCCCAATAGAATTCTTCTAATAAATTATTAGCTATCCTTTTTAGGTTTTCATTTGAAATCATAGAGATAAAATTATTCTTACAATAACATTCAATTTCATATTTTTCATCATTAATATCAAGTATACGAAATGTAGATGATATATCATTCATTTCAAACGAAAATTGAATATATAAATATATTTCATTACAATCCTCACGATATGGAACACAATAAAACACATTGGCTGAGATATATCCTTTAACACTTAATTGAGGCATAGTTTCCAATACTGTATGCCTAAAATCAATATCAAGTATATCATAATCTGGATTATTGAAATATTTTTCAATAGCTGAATAAATACTATTATAATAATTCCTAATCAAATATTTTAATAATCTCTTATCTTCAAATATTATTCCTTCTGTCATTGTACACCTCTTTTTAATGATTTATTATACTGCAAAAGTATTCACAAAAAAAGAAATAGTTTATTAACTATTTCTTAATTTAGCATTTAATTTTTCTTCTACTTCTTTAATTATATTATTAAATACTTGCATTACTTCATCATCAGATAATGTTCTTGTATCATCTTTAAATGTTAATGAGTATGCCATAGATTTCTTACCTTCTTCAATATCTCTATAAATATCAAAGATATCTATTTCAGATAATAATCTACCACCTGCATGTTTAAT
>JAFXXB010000026.1 GCA_017542465.1 Bacilli bacterium
AAAGATTTCATTATCTCATCCAACTATGGAAGGTGAATTATAAGATGGATAAAAAAAGAGTATTAATTATAAGTGCTGTTGCTACTTTATTAATAGTTTTAGTTGGAGTGTTTATTTACTTTGGTATTGTTAAAGGTAATAGTAATAAAAAAACTTATACAGGTGGAGTAACTGATATAGATTTCAGTGGATATGAGAATAAAGAGTTAAATGGTAACTTTATTAATTCTGGAGGTATATATACTTTAACAGGTGAATATAATAATACTATTACTATAAATGCAACTAAAGCTGATATAAAATTAGTATTAAATAATGTTAATATGAATACAACAGGACCTTCAATTAATATTGTAGCTGCTGATAATGTATATATTGAATTAATTGGAGATAATACAATTAAAGCTAATGCTACAAGTGAATTAAATGGTGCTATTTACTCTAAAGCTGATCTTTGTTTTATAGGTGATGGTAAATTAAATATTACATCTAATATAGATGGAATAGTAGGTAAAGATGACTTACAAATTAATTCAGGTGTATTTAATATAAATGCAAATGATGAAGGAATAGTAGGTAAAGATTCACTTGTTGTTAAAGGTGGAACACTTAATATTGAAGTATCAGGAAATGGTATGAAAACATCTAATGAACAAGAAAAAGGTATTATGACTATTGAAAATGGAACATTTAATATCAAATCTAAAGGAGATGCTATTCAATCTATTTCAACATTAACAATTAATAATGGAGTATTTAATATAGAATCAGGAAATGGAACAGATAGAACATTATCAAGTAATAGTGATTCTATGAAAGGTATTAAGTCTAAGAGTGATTTAAGTATAAATGGTGGTACTATTAATATTAAATCTACTGATGATTCAATTCATACAAATGGTAATTTAACTATTATTAATAGTAATATAGCTATTGAATCTGGTGATGATGGAATACATACAGATAAAGATTTATATTTTAAAGATTCTAATGTAAATGTTAATAAAGCATATGAAGGAATTGAAGGATTAAATATTACAGTTGATAGTGGAAATATAAGTGTAATATCAAGTGATGATGGATTCAATGCTGCTGGTGGTGATGGGTCATCAGGTGGAAGACCAGGTTCAGCTAGATATAGTAATACATCTAATTCAGCATTAACAATAAATGGTGGAACAATATATGTTAATTCACAAGGTGATGGATTAGATTCAAATGGTAATATATTTATTACTGGTGGTGAAATAACTGTTGATGGACCAACCAATGGTGGAAATGGTGCTATGGACTATGGTGATGGAGGAACTTATAAGTTTGAAGTAACAGGTGGAACTTTAATTGCTGTAGGTACAAAAGATATGGCAGTTACTCCTACAAGTGGAACAACTGTTACATCTGTATTAATGAATTTAGATAATACTTACAATGAAGAATTTGTATTTGGTGATATTAAATATAAACCAACTAAATCATATAATTCTATTTTAATAGTATCTAATAAATTATCTAAAGGTAATACATATGATTTGAAGATAAATAATAATAAAATATTATCATTACAATTAAATGATACAATTACAACATCAGGTACAACTGGTAATCGAGGAGGCCCTGGTGGTGGAGATCATGGTGGAGGACCAAGAAGATAAATGGACAAGTAATTGTCCATTTTTATTTATATAATTGTGTGTATTTATTAATGATGATAATATTATGATAGAAGGTGTTATCATGAAGACAATAGATTTAAATGATATAGATCTTAATAATCCTGATGCATGTTTTTATTTTACCAAGATTCATAATATTGATAGTATAAATAAAAATGGATTAAGTTCTATTATAGGTGGTAAAAGTGAAATAGTAGATAAAATACCTAAAGTGTGCTTTGGTAAGTCTATTGAAGGACCATTAGGATTGGTAGATGGTATTGCACGTGATTTTATTTTGTGCCTTAGAAAAGATCAATCGTCTGAAACATCATTTTTTAATAGTTTTTTAAAAGATTTACCTAATGATAAAAAAAGAGAAGAATATTTAGCTTATTATAATGAAATAAAAGAAAAACAATATAAACCTCAAAAGAAATATATTGAATATTTAGAAAAAGAAATACTTAAGAATAAAAAATTAAGTACTGAAGAATATAAAGATATGATCATGAAAATACAACAAGAAAAGGATAATTTAAATAGAATATCTTATGAGTTTGCATATAATTTAACTGAGGATTGGTTAAAAAGTGGTGTTTATTATTATTTAGACATTAAAAAATGTAAGAATAAGGAAGAATATGATAGTTTATCTCCTCAAGAACAAGAAGATATATATTATTTTGATGAAACATTTGATGAAAGAGGTAGACCATCTAAATTATATGATTTTCATGCTATACCTGGAAAGAATATACCTAAAGATAAATTAAGTATAATAGAAATAGATGGTAAACAAGATGCCTTATCAGTTGTAATGGGTATTATGAGTTACTATAAAGAAAATATAAAAGATAATTTACCTGAATATTATGAAGTAAATGGATTGCTTGAAGGTTTCTTTGATTTTATTAAAGAAAAAGAACTAGCTAATGAAGATGTTAAAAGAAGATAATATCTTCTTTTTTTATGTTATAATTTAATTAGGTGATTATATGAACTACGATGTAGTAATTATAGGTGCAGGACCTGCTGGTTTATTTGCCGCCTATGAATTAATTGAAAAGAATAAAAAGCTTAAAGTGTGTATACTAGATCGTGGTAATGATGTTAAAACTAGAATTTGTCCAATGAACAAGAAAGGAATACCTTGTCAAAACTGTAATCCTTGTAATATTCTATCTGGATATGGTGGAGCAGGTACTTTCTCAGATGGTAAATTAAATTATATTCATAAATTAGGTAAATCAGATATGACTAAATATATGTCTGAATCGGATGCAATTAAACTAATTGATGAAACAGAAGAAATATTCAATAAGTTTAAAATGGATGCTGAAGTATATCCATCAAATATGAGTGAAGCAGAAGCTATAAGAAAGAAAGTAGCTGTAGCAGGTGCTAAGTTATTGATTATTAAACAAAAACATTTAGGATCTGATCATTTACCTGAATATATAGATGGTATATGTGATTATCTTAAAGATAAAGGTGTTACTCTTTTAGATAGATGTGATTGTACTGATATAGAAACTATTAAAGAAGATAATCATAAAATAACTTATAAACATAATAAAAAAGAAGAAAGTATAAATGCTAAATATGTAATCGTGGCACCAGGAAGAACTGGAGCTAAATGGATACAAGAATTAGCTGATAAATATGATATTCCTTATTATTCTCAATCAATTGAAATAGGTGTTAGAGTTGAGGTAAGAAAAGATATAATGGAAGATATCACTAATGTTATATATGATCCAACTATATTTATTAAGACCAAAACATATTCTGATGAAATAAGAACATTCTGTACAAATCCAGGTGGTTTTGTAGCAAAAGAAAACTACTATGGATATATATGTGTAAATGGCCATGCATTAAAAGATATAAAGAGTAATAATACAAACTTTGCATTTATATCTAAAGTTAATTTAACTCAACCTGTAACTAATACAAGACAATATGGTGAATCTATTGCTAGAATAGCTAATGTATTAGGTGATGGTAAACCAATCATTCAATCACTTAAAGATTTAAAAAATGGTAGAAGATCTGAATGGCATAGATTAAATAAAGGTTTTATTGAACCTACACTTAAAGATTGTGTTGCTGGAGACTTAGCTTTAGTTATGCCTCATAGAATAATTACAAATATCTTAGAGGGATTAGAAGTATTAGATAAAATAATACCAGGAGTTAATAATGATGATACTTTACTATATGGACCTGAGATTAAATTCTTCTCAAATGAAATAGAAACAGATGATAATTTCAAATTAAAGAATGATAATATTTATTTTGTAGGTGATGGAGCAGGTAAGGCTGGTAATATTGTTACAGCTGCTGCTACTGGACTTGTTGCTGCAAGAGATATAATAAATAAAGGATAACAATATCCTTTTTCTGCTGACTTAGCACAGCTGGTAGTGCAACGCCCTCGTAACGCGTAGGTCATAGGTTCGAATCCTATAGTCAGCACCATAAATAATAAAAACTACACATATGTGTAGTTTATTTTATTAAATATTGAATATAACCTGAATTATATTCATAATCCATATCTTTAAAGAATTGTTCTAATTGACCTTTTCTTAATTCAGTTATATTTTCATTAAATGATTCTTGTGAATTAGCTTGTTCATATAAATTGTCTAATATATCAACATCAGCAAATTGAAAATAATCATCTTTACCTTTTTGTTTATCTGATGTAATAAGATTATCTAAAACTTCAACAAATATATCGTTAGTCATATTCTTTATATTTTTAGGATTGTATATATGTTGAAATGAATCTAAAGGACACTTAGTTAACATGATAGGATCATATACATATTCATTATCTTGTATATAATATGCATTTCCCCATAATCTCATATCTGCATTATATATTTGAGCTTCTGGTGAATAATGTCTAATTCTTGAGTATAAACAATATGTACTTGTTAATCTTGGATTAATAGCAAATCTATTAACTTTTTTATTTAGACATGTATATATAAGTGGAACACCAATCTTTTTGTCTAGTTTTAATAAATCATGATAATCTAAAGTGATAACAGGCATTTTATCAAAGAATAAATAAAAAGATGCTGGATAACCTCTCATATAGTCTTTTGACAACAATGTTAAGAAACCCATATTAACAGGTAATATATTATCTCTTTCTTGTCTTATTGCATTAAAAAATAATTCTCTTTGAATTTTATTATATAATCTAGATCCAATTACTTTAAATAGATTCATATAAATTTCCCCTTTAAGTAGTAAATATAATAACATATATGAATATTTAATACAAATTAGATATAAACATACAATTGTATGGTATAATATATGTAGGGTGGTTTAAATGATAGAAGATATAAAAGAAGATATAATATCTATAATAGATAACATAAACAATATATATAAGAATATTTGTATTACAACTCCGATGGATGTTAACAGAATAATTAATATGACTCATAATCAATCTTTAAATGAAAAAGAACAATTAATTAAAATTATGGATAATACAATATCAGGATTAATAAATAATGGTGTTAACGACTTGCCAATAATGGAAAGAATTGGACATGTAAGAGAAAATATATTAACTGAATATGAAGCAAAAAGATTAAAATATAGTATATATAAAAAACACTATCATGGATTAGGGAAAATATGCTTTTTAAAGATAGTTGATTCATTATGTGAACCAAATAGTATTTATCAATATAACAATAATGGAAAATATAACACAAACAATTTTATTGTAATAACAAATGTTAAAAGGAAAGATGAAAACGCAATAATTCCAATTGAAATTAATAATAAAGGACAATACAACAATAAAGAAGTCTTCTATAATAGGATTAAAACAGTTTATTTTAAAAATACAACTAAGTATTTAAAACGATTAAAAAATGAGGGAAAAATAAAAGAGATATTCGTTGGGTCTAATTCCCAAAAAACATCTCTTGATGACATAAATATAACACATATAAGCGGCCAAGTCAAACAAATAAGTGATGAATTATTATTACTATTAACAATTATCTAAATTGTTCATCTATTTGTTTAGTGTATAGATTATTTATATATGTTTTATTAAATCCTTGATTATATAGAATATGAGAAGTTTCATATTCATTAGTATATTCTGATAACGGAATCATTTTAAAGTTTCTTTTATTATTATCAAAATAGTTTATTATAGGTTCAGTCTTAACTGAATTGTATTTAATAGTATTATCTTCATTTAATTCTAAATTAATATTAGCTAATAAAGCTACTTGATATGCTTTAACATAATCAGGTCCAGCTCTTCCGTCTAATGTATTATCAGCAGAAGTGAAGTTACCCATTGAATAGAATACAAGAGTTTTGTAATTGTCATCACTTGTATACCATTTAACTGGTTGCATACAATGTGAATGAGCACCAACTACAATATCTACATGTTCTTCATTTAATACTTTAGCTAATTTAATTTGATCTACTTCTCTTTCTTGGAATTGAAATTCTTTTCCCCAGTGCATTATAGCAATAACTACATCTGCATTCTTTTTTACTTCTCTTATCTCTTCTCTCATAGTGTTAACAAGTTCATCAGATACTTGATTATATGAAGGTGGTTTTCTATATAAACCTAATCTCCACATTTCATTTTCATTTATATATTTACCAAAGTCATTCATACCTAATGCATAAGCTACAAATCCAACCTTAATGCCATTCTTTTCAACTATTCTTATAGTGGCTCTATCTTCTTTAGATTTATATGTACCAACTGATGTAATATTTGTATTATTCTTTAAATAATCTATTGTATTATTTATTCCATCAATACCACGGTCAGTTGTGTGATTATTAGTTGTACCTAATACATCTATTGAATTTTTATCTAATGAATTAATTATATTTTGAGGAGTACAGAACTCATATCCATATCCGTTTACTTTTAATTTATTATTATCAGTTATTGTTGTTTCTAAATTACCAACAGTTATATCATCTTTCTTAAAATATTTATCAGCGACAAGTGAAAGATAAGTATCTGGATTATCTCCAGCATTAACTGAGTCTAGGTAAGGCCCTTCAAACATTAAATCACCAATTAATGATAAAGTTACTTCTTTTTTCTTGTCTTCAGTTTTATCATTTATTATAGATGTAATAGTATCTTTAATAGGATTATCTTCATTCTTATTAAATATAGTATATATATAATAACCAGAACCTAATACTATTAATACAACTATTAAGAATAATAATATCTTAGGTCCTTTTTTCATTTTTCTTCTTTTTGCCATATTCTTTACCTCATATCTATAATATCATATTAAAATGTGTAAACTGAATACTTTTTTAATTATTTATTAGATATAATATAATTAGGTGATAATATGGAAGATTTAGAACAAACTAAGGAGATTCCTGTTGAACAAATTAAAAAACAAATTAAACCTGAAGAAGTAGAAGAAGATTTGGATAATACAATAGAATTATTTAATGTAATTCAAGAAGTAAAATTAGAGGTAGATGAAAATGGACAAGAGCAAGTTAATTAATGATTGGATTCTATTTTTATATAATCAATATGATGATTCTTTTGCTGTCAAAAAGATAGTAAACGAAGCACTTAAAGGTAATTCTAAAGCAATCACTAGAAAGCATGACTTTAGAAATAAAATATCGTTTTATGATTTAGCTGAAATAGTTATTCCAGTTGGTGCAGAAACATACATAAATCAGGTAATTGAAAAGACTCAATCAAGTGATGGAATGTCTCCAGCACCTAGAAATATTTTAAATTCATATATTGAATATGCTTTTCTTAAGTATGGAAATGTATCTGTAGTAATTAATCAATTAGAGAACTATATTAAAACTCAAGATGTTAATTACATTACTGCTGATTATAATTATAGAGAAAGTATACCTGCTTTATTAAAAAGTGGTAAGATGGCTGATGTAATAGGAAGTGATATTAGTTATATTCAAACTTATGTAGCTAATAGAATTGATATAATTAAAAGAAGAATAGTAGATAGTTATATTCAATATGCATCTGAAAAATATAGCTATGGAAGTGAAGTAATATATTCAAAAATAGATGAAGCACTTGGTATGTATCGATCAGGTGAAGTAACAGCTATTACTCGTGATAAAGGTTTTAGAGGTAAATTCATAACATATGGAATTACTAAAGAAGATATAGATGAATATTTAGGAAGAGATTCTCGTCTTAGATATGATTTAATTAAACAAAAAGTAGATGAATATAAAGAATATAGAAAAGAAGATAAAGAAAATATTAAAGAAATAATTAGATCTGCTTTCTATGGAATAAATGGTGAAAATGGACAAGCAATTGTAGATGCTATAGATAAAGGTATGTCTGGAGATTTCAGTGACTTTGGTGTATATTCAAATGGCTTAAATAGATTGATAGATTATTTTAAAGATTATGTATATGATCACAGTGGATTATTTGAACAAGTTACATTACCAAATAAAAAAGGAATTGTAGAATTCTCTGAGATTGGATTTAAGACAGTTAGTAGTATTACAAGTGAACTAGGAAAAAGTAGATAATACTTGCAATAATTAATAAATAATGTATAATTATAGTTGAAAAAACGAAGAACAAGAGGAGTAAGTTATTACTATCTTATAGGAAGGAATACTCACCGACTGAAAGGTATTCTAAGAAAAGTTAACTGAAGGTAGCTTGGGAGTTGTTATATTGAAATAGTAGTAAATATAAACGAATAATACACGTTAAGTATTTGAGAAGTAATTAAAGTGGTACCACGATCTAATTCGTCTTTATGATGGATTAGATTTTTTTATTAAGAAGGTGAAAAAGAATGGAAGAGGCATTAAAAATATTTAATAATTATTTTAAACAATTTGATAATAGTTTATTTGGAGTAAATCTTAAATTCAAACATACTATGCGAGTCGTGGATTATGCTGAACAAATAGCTAAGAGTATAGATTTATCTGATGAAGATATTGATTTAGCTAAAGTATGTGCTTTATATCATGATATATCAAGATTTAAACAATGGACTGAATATTATACATTTGAAGATAGTAAATCATTTGATCATGGAGATGAAGGATTTAATATTTTAAAAGAGTTAGGTATAAATGATGAGATAGTATTAAATAGTACTAAATATCATAATAAATATAAAGTTGATGATAGTTTAGATGATAGAACTAAGTTGTTCTGTAATATAACAAGAGATGCAGATAAGATAGATATCGTGATTGAACAAGCCAATGAATGTATAGATGATGAATTAAATATATCTGATGAAATCATGGAATGCTTTAGAAATCATAGATTAATTGAAAATGGTATGAATAGATGGGATTCTTTTTTATATCATATGCTTAGATGTTTAGCTTTTACCTTTGATATAAACTTTAAGGAATCATTTAAAATAATAAAAGAAAAAGAAATTGTTAATAAAAAATGTGATAACATTCTATCTAAATTTAATGATGATAGAATAAAAGAAATAAAAGATATAGTAAATAAATATATAGATGAAAGGATAAGTGATTAATATGTTAGATACAAAATATGATCATTTAAAAGTTGAAGAAAATAAATATGAAGAATGGTTAAAAAAAGATTACTTTAAATGTGATGAAAATTCAGATAAAAAGCCATTCTGTATTGTGTTACCTCCGCCTAATGTTACAGGTGTATTACATTTAGGGCATGCATGGGATGTAACATTACAAGATATTATAATTAGATACAAAAAGATGGAAGGTTATGATGCGTTCTGGTTACCAGGTATGGATCATGCTGCTATTGCAACAGAAGCTAAAGTTGTTAAAAGATTAAAAGATAAAGGTATAGATAAATATGAATATGGTAGAGAAAAATTCTTAGATGCTTGTTGGGATTGGACTCATGAACATGGAGATATCATTAGACAACAATGGGCTAAGATGGGTGTCGCTTTAGATTATTCTAAAGAAAGATTTACTTTAGATGAAGGTTTATCTAAAGCTGTTAGAAAAGTATTTGTTGATTATTATAATGAAGGATTAATCTATCGTGGTGAAAAGATAATAAACTGGGATCCAGCAGCTCAAACTGCTTTATCAAATGAAGAAGTATTTTATTCAGAAGAAAAGAGTGCCTTCTATCATTTAAAATATATGATTGAAGATAGTGATGAATTCTTAGATGTTGCAACAACAAGACCTGAAACATTATTTGGTGATACAGCTGTAGCCGTAAATAAAGATGATAAAAGATATCAAAAATATATAGGTAAGAATGTTATTCTTCCAATTATGAATAAACCTATTCCAATCATAGCAGATGAACATGCTGATATGGAAAAAGGAACTGGTGTAGTTAAGATTACTCCTGCACATGATCCTAATGACTTTGAAGTAGGTAATAGACATAACTTAGAAAGAATTTGTATCATGAATGATGATGCAACAATGAATGAAAACGTTCCTAAAAAATATCAAGGAATGACTAGAGAAGATTGTAGAGAAGAAGTATTAAAAGACTTAGAAGAACAAGGCTTATTATTAGAGGTTGAACCATTAGTACATGAAGTAGGTCATTCAGAAAGAACTCAAGTAATGGTAGAACCTATGGTTAAGAAACAATGGTTTGTTAAGATGAGACCTTTAGCTGATCATGTATTAGAGACTCAAAAGAAGAAAGATGAAAAAGTTAACTTTGTACCATCAAGATATGAGAAAACTATGAATCACTGGATGGAAATCACATATGACTGGTGTATTTCTAGACAATTATGGTGGGGACATAGAATACCTGCTTGGTATAAAGGTGATGAAGTATATGTAGGAATGGAAGCGCCTGTTGGAGAAGGATGGGTACAAGATGAAGATGTACTTGATACTTGGTTCTCATCTGCTTTATGGCCATTTGCTACATTAGGTTGGCCAGATAATACTAAATTATTAGAAAAGTATTATCCTAACCAATGTTTAGTTACAGGTTATGATATTATTCCATTCTGGGTTAATAGAATGACTTTCCAAGGTGAAAAATTATTAGGTCAAAGACCATTTGAAGATTGTTTAATTCATGGCCTTATAAGAGATAAACTTGGAAGAAAATTTAGTAAATCATTAGGTAATGGTATTGATCCATTTGATATGGTTAAAGAATATGGTGCTGATGCATTAAGATATTATTTAGCTACTGATGTTGCTCCAGGAACTGATATGAGATTTGATGAAGAAAAGATTAAATCTACATGGAATTATATTAATAAGATATGGAATGCATCTAGATTTGTTTTAATGAATATTGAAAACTTAAAAGAAATCAATATGGATGAATTAAAACCAGAAGACAAATGGATATTAACTAAATATAATAAATGTATTAAACAAACAAAGAAATTCATGGATAAATATGAATTCAATAATGCTGGGGCTTCTATTTATAATTTTGTATATGATGATTTCTGTTCAAATTATATTGAAATGGCTAAGTATTCTATTGAAGATAAAACAACTAAATCAGTATTATGTTATGTATTAACAGGTATCTTAAAGATGTTACATCCATTCATGCCATTTGTTACTGAAGAAATATATCAAAAGCTTCCTATCAAAGAAGCTGAATCAATTATGATTTCAGAATATCCTAAATATGATAAGAAACAAATCTTTGATTTAGAAGAAGAAATAGTTGAAGATGAAATAACATTTATTAAGAACTTCAGAAATGTTAAAGCAGAAAATAATATCTCTAAAGATATGAAGATAATGTTTGATACTGAAGATGATAATGAACTTATTATTAAGTTATTGAAGTTATCTGATAATGTTATAGCTGAACCATTAGGTATGAATGCATATAAAGTATTCTCAAATAGAGTTAAAGCTACTATCTATTTTGAAAAACAAATGAGTGATGAAGATATTAAACTAAAGGAACAACAAATAAAAGCATTAGAAGAATCTATTGCAAGAAGAGAAAAATTATTATCTAATGAAAATTATGTTAATAAAGCTCCTAAACAAGTAGTTGAAATGGATAGACAAAAACTAGAAGAAGAGAAGAAAAAATTAGAAGAACTAAAGAAATAGTTCTTCTTTTATTTATATAGATATGTTATACTTTTATTAGAATAGGAAGGTAATTGATATGCTTGAATATGATGAATTAACTCAAAAATTATATCAAGAGAATATTAATTGGATATATTCAATCATAAAGAAGTTAGATATTAAGGGTATAGAGAAAAAAGAAAAGTTTATATCTGATCCTTATGTATTTAATGAAATGATATCTTTAGGATATTATTTTATGAATCTTTATGTAATAAGTAATATATCATCTTATTCAGCTGATGATAAAGATTTAATCATGACATCTATTATCAAAGGTGCATCTACATATAATCAATATAAATTGGAACAAGTATATAAAAGAGGTATTAATTTATCTAAACTTGTTGAATCATATAATTCAATAGTTAGGAAGACTAAAGTATATGCTCCTAATGATGGATTAAAAGCTAGAGTTATAGCAGTGGATGAAGTTTATAGAAGAATATATAAAGTATTTAATAAACAACATTTTAATATCTTTATTAAAATATTCTTAGCATCATATTTTGAATATGAAAAACAAATATCAAAGACAATACATAATTACTTAAATAAGGATGTGTAATAATGATAGATAACAATAAAATAGATCAAGTATATGCAGCTATCATTGAAAATGGCATGGATGCATTTCAAGATAATGATTTAATCAAACTATTTTCTATGTTAACTAAATATGAAGTAGAAGAAGCAGAAAGAATAGCTTATTCAAAATTCTATGATTATTATAAGAATGATTCTACAGCATATTACAATAGTAAAAGAATAGAAGCAATAACACCTTTGGTTATGATAACAATTAATAATAAAATGAATGATATTAAGAAGACTTATATTATAGATTATTTTAATCAAGCAATTACTAGAAATGAATATCATGAGTTTGTATCTAAATGTAATGTTGATGATTTAATGAATATTAAATACTTCTTATCTAATAATGTTAATGTAAAAGATCCTGTTAATATAAGAGCTACTAAAAAAATTATAGCTATCATATTAAAGGAACTAAATAATAGGGTAGGAAATAAAATAAATAGCTAAAAAAGTAATATTAATTATTGCTTTTTTTTGACAAATTATAATATAATGAAATCAGGGGATAACACAGAGGAAAAGAATGGTTGATAATTACAACATAAGGATTACACAAGGTTAATTCAACACACAACATACAAGAGATACCAACAGAAAAAGCATCAGAAACCGACAACTTGAATTACAGCAGAATTAACAACAGAATAACAACGTGTATGCCCTTTAAGACTTGAATAATTTCAAGTCTTTATTTTATTGATTAATAAATAAATATGTGTTATATTATAGGCGTTAAGCAATGAAGGAAAGAAGCTAACGATGAAGCTTTATTAGAGAGTCTCGTGAGGTGAAAAGAGATAAGTGGATAGTTGGTCGAATGGGTCTGGAGTTTAAATCGTGTATACGCGTTAAGTATTAAAGGTGATTTTAAGATCATGAAGTAGGATGGTACCACGGGCTTATCTCGTTCCTACGTCATGGTCTTTTATTTTTTTAGAAAGAAGGAATAAAAATGGAAAAATATTATATTTCTACAGCTATTGCTTATGCATCTGGTAAACCTCATATTGGTAACACTTATGAGATTGTTTTAGCTGATGCAATTGCAAGAAACAAAAGATTAGAAGGTTATGAAGTATACTTACAAACAGGTACTGATGAACATGGTGAAAAGATTCAAAACAAAGCTAAGGATAAAGGTATAACTCCCCAACAATATGTTGATGAAGCGGCAGGTGAAATTAAGAGAATCTGGGATTTAATGAATACTACTTATGATAGATTTGTTAGAACAACAGATCCTGAACATGAAAAAGTGGTTCAACATATTTTTAAGAAGATGTATGAACAAGATGATATTTATTTAGATAAATATGAAGGATGGTATTGTGTGCCTGATGAATCATTCTGGACTGAATCTCAAGTAGTTAAGAATGAAGAAGGTGTAATGGTTTGTCCTGACTGTGGAAGACCAGTTGAAAAGAAAAGTGAAGAATCATACTTCTTTAGATTATCTAAATATCAAAAACAATTAGAAGAATATATTGAAACACATCCTGATTTCATTCAACCTGAATCAAGAAAGAATGAGATGTTAAATAATTTCATTAAACCAGGATTACAAGATTTATGTGTATCACGTACTGCATTTGACTGGGGTATTCCAGTAGACTTTGATCCTAAACATGTTGTATATGTTTGGTTAGATGCATTAACTAACTATATTACATTCTTAGGTTATGATGTTGATGGTGGTAATGAAAATTTCAAGAAGTTCTGGCCAGCTGACTTACATTTAATTGGTAAGGATATTATTAGATTCCATACTATTTATTGGCCATGTTTCTTATTCTCATTAGGTATTGAATTACCTAAGAAGGTATTTGGACATCCATGGTTAATCATGGCTGATGGAAAAATGAGTAAGTCAATTGGTAATGTTGTATATGCTGATGATTTAGTTGAAAAATATGGTGTAGATGCAGTTAGATATTATTTCTTACATGAAATACCATTTGCTAATGATGGTGTATTTACTGAAGATTTATTAATTGAAAGAATAAACGGAGACTTAGCTAATATATTAGGTAACTTAGTTAATAGAACTATATCAATGAGTAATAAATATTTTGATGGTGTAGTTGAACAAACAGGTGTAACTGATACAATGGATCAACCACTTAAAGATTTAGTTACATCTTTAGGTGATAAAGTAGCTAAGCATATGGATGAATTAAAAGTAGCAGAAGCAATTGATGATGTATTTGAAGTATTAAGAGCATCTAATAAATATATTGATGAAACAATGCCTTGGGCTTTAGCTAAGGATAGTGTTAAACAAGATAGATTAAAAGAAGTTTTATATAACTTAATTGAATCAATCAGAGTATGTGCTGTATACTTACAAGCATTCTTACCTGAAACTTCAGAGAAAATATTCAAACAAATTAATACCGATTTAACAACATATGAATCAACAAAAGATTTTGGTGGATATACTTCAGGTAATAAAGTAGGTACACCTGAAATACTATTTGCAAGAATAGATACAACAAAAGATGGACAATAATCCATCTTTTTTACTTTTATAATAATAAGTGATATTATATATACCAATTTAAGGGGGATTATTATGATGTTATGTGTTGATGCTGATGATATTAGTTCTCAAAGAAATGCTTATAACGACCATTTTTCTAGATATAGAAATATAAATGATGTTGAATGCATTAAGATTACAAGAAGTCAAAGAATTAATGATCAATATAAAAAATCATTAATGGAATTTATAAATGTATTTAATAATAATTTTTCTGAGAAGTATTCAGAAAGATTAGAACAAAATCTACATACAATTAAAATTGCTAAAAGAAGTAAATTATTTAGAAAGAAAAAAGATAAGAGTATAAGTGGAACATATAACAGTAATAAGAATGAAATAATATTATATGAAGATGATTCTTTTCCTCATGAATTATTTCATGTTTCTAGTTCTTTAATAACTCCTGCATCAAAATCATGGCTTGAAAATTATGATTTTATAGGTTTTAGAGATGGCTTTATGGGAAAAGGATTAAATGAAGGATATACTCAATTGTTATCTGAAAGATTTTTTGATACTGAGAAAACATATATTAGACTTGTTGAAATAGTTAAAGTATTAGAATATATAATTGGGGAAGAAAAAATGCGAGATTTCTATTTTGATATTGGTTTAAAAGGATTAATAGATGAAATGGTTAAGTATTTTAAACAAGATGATTATTATTGTATAGAGAATTTAATAACTAATACTAATAAACTATGTGTAAGAAACATTGGAAAAGAAGCTGATTATTTAGTTGTACAAATATATGGAACATTATTTAATTTATATGCTAATAAATTAGTAGATGAAGTAAATAATGATTTAATAGATGGAAAAACTGCATTAGCTAATTATGATTCTTTATGGTATAAGGTTACAAGTAAGTATAGTAATGATAAATATTTTAAATTAGATAAGGAACAATTTTTTGAATATGATAAATGTATTAAAGAAATGAATGAAAGAATACATCGTGCAAGAAATAAAATAGTTGTTAATAATTTTTATTATGAGAGAGAAAAAACTAGGATTAGATCCTAGTTTTAATTTTTTTTATCAAATTTTTCGAGATTTGAGGGTATAATCGTTAATATAAATAGTAGAGGGTAGTATATCCTAGATGTTTGTCTCACGGAAAGTGAGGAGATTATTATGATAAAGAAAAATGACTTGCTCATTTTAGCACTGATTATAATTATTATTTTGATTATTATATTTAGATAATCTATCAGGGGGTTATTTGGTTGATAACAAAAAAAGCATCTAGTAAAAACTAGGTGCTTTCTCAAAAACACGAGACAAGCATATTAGTGGTATGCTTTCCTCTAATTTCATTATAGATATTAATAATTAATAAATCAATAATTAATTCATTAATTTGTTATATACTTCATCTATTGATAATCCTTTAGATGAATTTAATCCATTAGGTAATATATGCATATGATAATGTTTAACTACTTGGAATTTACCATAGTTGTTAACAAGTACTAAACCTTCTATATTATCCAATTTATTATAAATTAATTCTTTCATCTTTTTAGCAACATTATGAATGTGTTTAATAGTTTCATCATCTAATTCTATAAAGTCTTCATAGTGTTTCTTAGGAACAATTAACATATGTCCATCTGCATTTGGATTTGCATCCATGAATACTCTTACTATATCATCTTCATATACTGTTTGACATGGTATTTCACCATTAGCTATTTTACAAAAAATACAATCTTCCATCTTTATCTCTCCTTATAAATAATTATATTATAAATATAATTAAAAATGTAGATAAAAAAATATTAATATGATAAGATTAAGTTGGTGTGAAGTATGAAAAGGGAAAGAATAATAAATATAGTCTTTATAATTGTACTTATTTTATCTACAGGTAAGTTTTTCCTAACTAAAGAAGAAGTTGGAAGTATTACTATGGGCAAATTAAATGCTGATGATAGTAAACAAGTATTTATTGCTATAGATAACAATAATATATTAAATACTGAATGTTCTCTTGATAATGAAAATTGGACTAGTGAAGTATTAGGTAAGTGTGTATTTGATTTAAAATCAGGAGATTATACTTTATATATTCGTAATGCTATTTCTCATACTCAAAAAGACTTTACTATAACTATAAATGAAATTAAATCATTTGATATAAACTTAACTAAGTGGTATTTAGCTCATGGTGAAACAGTTACATTATTACCTAAGATGGAATACTTAGGATATCCTGATTTAAGTGTAACTTATACATCTGATGATGAAAATGTTGCAACTGTTGATGCAAATGGTGTTGTAACAGGTATAAATGATGGAACAACTAAGATACATGCTAAAGTTAAAGGTTTTGATGAAAAAACAATGCAAGTAACAACAACTGATATTATTAGAAAACCTGAAATAGATGATAAAAAACCAGTAGTTGGTTGCCAACAATACACTGAAGAGGAAGCTGCTTTATTAGATGAGATACTTGCAACTAGGGTTGAACAAAGAGGTGTAGGTACTCGTGCTGCTTTACTTGAAGTTACAAGATTTATGACTTTAAGCTTAAGAGTTAAAATACCTTATTTCTATGAACATGGTAGAATGAAACCTTATTGGAAGAATTCTCCTCAAATAGATGGGGAAGGTAGATGGTATCATAAAGGATTATATCTATCAGCATCTAAATATGACACAATTAAAAATGAAAACGTTAAAGAGAAGAAAGCAATGTGGGGATGCCCATTAACAAACTGGGATAACTCGGATGGTTGGGCTGTTGGAGCTAAGAAACCAAATGGATTAGATTGTTCTGGATTTGTATCATTCTCATTATATAACTCTGGACAAGATCCTGGTGATATTGGTGCAGGTATGGATCCTGAGTTAACTAGTATGGATGACTTTGGTGAAAAACATGATTTAACATATGACTTTGTCAACAATGGTAATTGGAAAGTTGGAGACATGATAGGTAGAAATGGTCATGTTGCCTTAATAACTGGAAAAGATGATGAAAATATTTATATATCTGAATCATTATTAAAAGGTGTAAGAACAGTTACATATCCATATAAGAATAAGAATTCTAAATTATATTTATATTATTCTTATATTGGTGATTTATCTGGAAGATATGTTGCTGATGGGGATTACACTAATATGTGGTAGTTTACACACCATAATTGAATAAAACATATTTAAATGATAATATTATGATGAATGGAGGTCATTAAAATGCCTGAAGATAGTATAACTATACAAAAATTTAAAGAACCTGGTGAAACAGATGAAAAGGAAGTAGTTTCTGAAAAAGATTATAATACTGATTGGTATCCTTCAGAAGAACCTGAATTAGATGAGTTTACAGATATTGAAAAAGAGGTATCTGATAGAGTAGTTGAAAATCCAGATGAACCAATTCTTACAGAAGAAGAATTAGAATCTATGCGTAAATCAATTATTCCTGAAGGACCACTTGATGGAAAGTATAAGGAATTAATTGATAACAATAACAAAGAATTTATAGCTAAAAAACAAAAAGAAATAGGTGGAATTATCAGAGATTACTTTGATATAAGAAATGTAGCGATTACACCTAAGTATGTTGATGATTTATTAAAAACTTACTATAGAACTAAAAATCCACTTTATTTACAAGAAATAGTAGATTATGCTATACAACCTGATTTATATAAATTCTTTGAAGAAGTATATAAAGATTTAAAATTTGATGCTAGATCTGATTATAAAGATTTAGAATATTTATGGATTAATACAGAAACTATAATAAGAGATATGATTTATAAAGAAAAAGTGCAAAACTACACTAGTATAAAGGATTCATTTATTCCATCTGTTCTTACACTTAATCCAATGCTTGTATATCATGAATCAGATTCAAAAGATGTTTTTGAAGATGAAAGACAAGAGTATAGGGAATTACATGGTTTTGTTTCTAGAATTCCTACAAGATAATTAATAATTGACATTAAAACAAAATAAGACTAATATATAGATGTAATGCGAAGATATAGGACTAGTAATATATATAAGTATTAAAGAGAGTCTATGGTTGGTGAGAATAGATATATGAATATATATGAATCTACCTATTAGTTGGTATAATAATACCCGGGATACCCGTTATAGTAAATAAGTTAAATAAAGAGATGGCACCGTGCTATATGCACTTTCTTGTGTTATCTCTTTTTATTTTTGAAAGAAGTGAATATATGCCTGAAGTAAATAAAGATATGAGACAAGAATTATATAATTTAAGACAAAAATTAATTATGGTAAAAATGGAACAAGATTTAGAAGAAATAGAAAGAATTGAGAATCAAATAAAAGAAGTAAGAAAGAAAATGGCATCTGATATATCTGAACAAATAAAGGAGGAAAAAAGTCGTGGAAAGAATAATTGATGGAAGAGAAATATTTAAAGCTGGAGATATAGTACAACATTTTAAAAGAGAAAAAATGTCGGAAGAAGATTTAGCTAATAATCCGAATGGTTATTTATATAAAATAATTGGTACATCTAGACATACAGAGAATAAGGAAGAATTAATGATTTATTTACCATTATATGAAACAGATTGTACTAAAGGTGTTGATTATGCTGCAAGACCATTAGAGATGTTCATGTCGGAAGTAGATCATGAAAAATATCCTGAAGTAAAACAAAAGTATAGATTTGAGTTATATGAAGGAAAAACAAGATAAGTTAAAAATAGGTATAGTACCTAAGATAGTATTATATACAGATGAAGTACCATATCATGATATATATTCATATGTTAATATGTATATCAAAAGAGTGGATGAAGCTGATGCTATTCCTATAGGTTTAGTTCTTAATGATGGAAATATTATTAAAGAACAATTAGATTTATGTGATGCATTTATAATTCCTGGTGGAACTAAAATTGAACATGCATTATATCAAATACTTGAATATGCATATGAACATCACAAACCAGTGTTAGGTATATGTATGGGAATGCAAGTTATGAGTATATATTCAGTATTACATGATAAAGGTGTTAATGCATTTGATAGAGAAGGATTTAAGAAAACTTATTATGAAGTTAAAGATGATAATCCAGTATTAAATTTATTAGAAGATAATAGTATGCATGCACATTATATTACTAGAGATAATATTAATGAAACTAAACATGAAATAACTATTGATAAGGATTCATTCTTACATGATGTTTATAATCAAGATAAAAGAAATGTAGTATCTCTTCACAGTGCATATATTAATAGAGTAGGATCAATACTTAATATAACTGCACATGCATCTGATGGATTAATTGAAGGTGTAGAAAATATTGATTTATTATGGATTGGAGTACAATATCATCCAGAAATAGATGAAGATGATAAATTAATATATAAATTTATAAAAGAAATAGAAGGAAGGAAATAAAAATGATAGATATTAAAATAATTAGAGAAAACAAAGATTTAGTTAAAGAGAATATCAAAAAGAAATTTCAAGATGAAAAATTACCTTTAGTTGATGAAGTATTTGAAATGGATGAAAAAAATAGAAAGTTAAAAACTGAAGTTGAAAACTTAAAAGCTGAAAAGAATACTATATCTAAATCTATTGGTGCTTTAATGGGACAAGGTAAAAAAGATGAAGCTGAAGAAGCTAAAGAAAAGGTTAAAGAAATAAATGATAAAATACCTGAACTAGAAGAAGAACAAGTTAAACTAGATGAAGAAATAAAGAAAAGAATGATGGTAATACCAAATATAATTGATGAGTCAGTTCCAATTGGTAAAGATGATAGTGAGAACGTTGAAGTTGAAAGATTTGGTGAACCAGTTGTTCCTGAATATGAAATACCTCATCATGCTGATATCTTAGATAAATTAAATGGATTAGATAAAGATGCAGCTGGAAGAACTTCAGGTGAAGGATTCTATTATTTAATTGGTGATATTGCTAGATTACATGAAGCTATGATTGCTTATGCAAGAGACTTTATGATTGATAAAGGATTTACTTATTGTATTCCTCCATTCATGATTAGAAGTGATGTAGTTACTGGTGTTATGAGTTTTGCTGAAATGGATGCAATGATGTATAAGATTGAAAATGAAGATTTATACCTTATTGGTACATCTGAACACTCAATGATTGGTAAGTTTAAAGATCAAATAATAGATGAAAATAAATTACCTATAACTTTAACAAGTTATTCACCATGCTTTAGAAAAGAAGGTGGATCTCATGGATTAGAGGAAAGAGGTCTTTATAGAGTTCATCAATTTGAAAAACAAGAAATGATAGTTATTTGTAAAGCAGAAGATGCTATGAAATACTATAATGATATGTGGAAATATACAGTTGATGTATTTAGAAACTTAGATATACCTGTTAGACAACTTGAATGTTGCTCAGGTGATTTAGCTGACCTTAAGGTTA
>JAFXXB010000027.1 GCA_017542465.1 Bacilli bacterium
AATTATTTCAATTACAGATGCTGTTTGATCTTCTTTAATTACTTTAATCTTAATTTCAGAAGTATCTCCAGTTTGGTTAGTGATAGTTAATTTTACTTCATTTTCATCTTTATCTAAAGTTCCAGCACCTTCTACTTTAACCTTAGCTTTTTCATCTTCTGTTTCATATTTTAATAATGATTCAATACTTTCTACCTTTTTTGGTACTTTAATAGTATATTCTTTTGTTTCTTTATCAAATTTAGGATCTAATTCAAATCCTTCAACAGATAATGATTTTAATTTTAACGAATTATAAGTAGTAGAACCTCTAAAAACTTTAAATGTATATACTGTAGAAGTAGTACCATCTTCAGATTTTGAAGTTAATTTAACATCATTTTCACCTATAGCTAAACCTACAGTTAATTCTCTATTAGTTTTGTTAGTTCCATTTACTGAACAATTATCGCATTCATAAGTGAATTTAATGTTTTTAATAGTATCTGGGAATCCATAAATAGTATATTCAGTTACATCAGATTTAAATTCAGGATTCATAGTACCGTTATTAATTGATAATTTAGTAATTGAAGAATCTTTAGATGCAGGTTTTTTAGCTGCTTCAATAGTCACATTCTCTACAGGATTTCCATATGTTGAACCATTTACTTCAAATATAGCTTTAGTAATTACTTCTTCATATGTTTTATTCTTAATTGCTAATCTACCAACAACTTGATTTTCAGTAAATTCTGTTGTACCTACAATTATATTTCCTTCTTTTTTTAAATCTTTATTAGTTGGATTTGTTTCGATTGTACAATCAACTTTATCCTTATCAGTTGTAGAACAAGTTAATACCTCAGTTTGTTTTAATCCAGCAACATCAGTAACTGAAATATCAATGTAAGTTACACCGCCTGTACCTTTTTTAGGTGTATCTAATTTATAGCTAATTCCAAATACATTAAATGGAATAAGTAATAATATTAATAATCCTATATATTTAATTGTTTTCTTCATAATATCTACCTTCTATTCTTATATAAGAATATATCATATTAAGTATTAAATATCAATAAAATGAAATAAAAAATATAGATGTAATGAACTAGTCAAGTAAAAGTAGACAGTTTAAAAAAGTTAGAACCCTGATTCAATTTTATATTGAATTGGGGTTTTATAATTTAATGCATATGATGGTCTTTCGTTATTGTAATAATAAATGTATTCTTCAATAAGTTTAGGTACATCTTTACAATGTTTTAAATTAAAGTCAACAATTAATTCTTCTTTAATCCAACCATTTAATGATTCATTGACCGGATTATCTGTTGGTGTACCAGCTCGACTCATTGAACGAGATATGTTATAATTTTCTAGAAGCTTATTATAAGCTTTTGATGAATAAACTGAGCCTTGATCTGTGTGAAGAATAATCAAATCATCAGTTTGTTCTTTTTTTATACGTTTTAATACTTGTTTTAATCCATCGTGATATGAATTAATAGAACCTTTTTTAGTTGTTAATCCATATCCCACTATTTCTTTATTCCATGCATCGAAATAGAATGTTAATTCATAATATATTCTTCCTACCCAAAAAGCAGTCATATCTGAAACAATTACTTCAAATGGTCTTGATAAATATTTCCATCCATTCCAAACTAAATTATTAAATTTTTCATGTTCTTCATCTGGTTTTTTCCATTGATAATGCTTCCCGCTAGAACGGATACCTTCATATTTGCAACATAAATGAACATGATTATCAGACCAAACTATTCCGTAATGTAATCGTGCATATGCATTAATCCATCTATATCCATGAGATGGATGTTTTTCATGAATTTGCTTTATTAATTCTATATCTGATTGTCTAGATAGCTCTTTATCACTTGGGTTTTCTTGCCTATATTTCCACTTGTAATAACCAGACTTACTTACTTTCATATAATTACATAATGAAACTATAGAGTATTTGTTTTTATATTCATTTATTATTTCATATTCTCGTCTAATGTAGTAACGTACTCCTTTTGATCCCCACCTCCTTTCACTAGATAGCCTTTTTTAATCGTGCATTTTCTATTTCTAATTTCATTATTTTCTTCTCTAATTCTTCTTCACGATTTTTAGGTTTCCTAGCACCTTGTCCCTTGGTTCCTCCTTTCTTTTTACCAGTTTTAGATTTTAGTCCATCAATTCCATCTTCTAAATATTTTTTATACCAGCTATGTAATACTTGATAGTGAATAGCATATTTTCGTTCATAATAATGTAATCCATGTTCTCCATTTAAATATTCTTCGATTATTTTTGCTTTTTCTTCTGGTGTTCTCATATTGTTTTTTCTCATAATTCCTCCCTTAATTATAATTGTATCACCAAAAAAGTAGACTTCTACCTTTTTTGTAGTTGTCTACTTTTATAATATCACTTCATAATATCTATATAATTTTATTCAATATTTCGTTCATAGTATATATATAATCAGGATTAATGAATAAATGATTGCTTTTATATACCAATAATTTATCTTTTAATAATTGATTAATAATAGGATAAACTTCTTGTATATTTTTACCATATTTATCATAAAAGTTATTTACATCTATACCTTTTAATAATCTAAATCCTAACATTAATTCATTATCCATTTGATCTTTCTCAGTTAATAATAATTCTTCTTTACGATATTTAAAATTAATGTATTCAGATAAGTTTTTAGTATTAGTATATCTTACTCCACCTTTAAATCCAGATGCTCCTAATCCAAATCCATAATATTCATTATTTAACCAATAAGTTAAGTTATGCTTTGATTCATATCCTTCTTTAGCAAAATTAGATACTTCATAATGGGTATATCCATTTTTACTCATTAACTTACATATAATATCATACATCTTTCTATCTACATCTTCTGATATATATTTAGTATTATCATTAGATAGTTTTGTATGATCTTCAATTATTAATGAATAAGTACTTATATGTGTTGGTTCTAATTCTATTAATTTATTAATATCACTTTTTAATGTAGATATTTTTTCATTTGGTATTGCATACATTAAATCAAGATTAATATTATCAATACCACGATTCTTTAATAATTCTATTTTATATTTTAGATCTTTATAATCTATTTCTCTTTCAAGAAATTTAAGATTATTTTTATCAAATGATTCTACACCTATTGATACACGATTAATTCCATGAGCGACTATATCATCTAGAAATTCTTCAGTAATATCACTAGGATTACATTCAATTGTATATTCACATTCTGGAGATTTCTTAAAGTTCTCCATAATTCTAAACAACTTAGTTCTTTCACTTTTAGATAAGCATGAAGGAGTACCTCCGCCTATATAAATAGTTTTAATTATTTCGCCATCATATGTATTTACTATTTCATTTTGTAACGCATCTAAATAGTCATCAACAAATGTATTTATATGTAATACTTTACAAAAATCACAATAAGAACAAATATGCTTACAAAATGGTATATGTACATACACTGAATTCATATAATCACTTCCTAATTATAACTAAATCTTTATTCTCATCAAATAACTTTTCAATTTCATTACAAGCTTTATCAAAAGGTACAAACTCAATAAATTTCTTTATATCATCATCAATTTTATTCATAGGAGTATCCAACCATCCAAAACAAATAGTATTAATGACTCTATCAGGATAAATAGATCTAAATATATTAGATAACATATTTAATGATACTTTTGATAAATCATATTCTATTGTTACAGGATCATATGTATCAATTGCGTTTTCTGATGATATATTAACACATGTTTTATATGTTAAATCTCTCATTAGCTTAAATGGTACATAAGTATTTAATTCATATGTACTCATGAATGTTTCTTTAGTTTTATCAAGTATATCTGACATATGATCTATAGCAGCGTTATTAATTAAAATATCTATAGATAATTCATTAACTCTTAAAAAATCAATTAGATCATTAATTTCTTCATCCTTAGTTAAATCTATTTTATATATCATACTGTTTTCGTATTTATTTCTAATACGTTCTACTTCTTCTTTATGATTGTTATATAACATAATTACATAATAACCTTTTTGAAGTAAATATTCAGATAAATGAGTTCCTAAACCACCTGAAGCACCAGTTAATAAAACATATTTCATATTATTTCTTCCTTCTAGTTATTAAATATGTAAGAGCAATAGCTAATACACATACAATTATTTCAATAAATAAATTATTCTTATATGTTTTAGGTTTTTGATCAATTCCTTCTGGATAAATAGGAGAAACTTCTACTTTACCTTTACCTGTTAAAGTTATCGATTTAACAAATTCATCCATTAAAGTTTTTTCAGTAAATGTAAATTCACTTTTCTTACTTACAAATGTTATGGTAAAGAATATATATTTATAAGATAAATAATACTCTAATAATGGAGTATTAGAATCTTTAGTATTATATAAGAATCTAATCCATTTAAAATTCTTATTAGTTATAAATGAATATTCATTTGTATTTAAATTACCAATTAAACCAAATACATCGTCCATTAAGTCAGCCGATGGAGTAAAATCATGATCAATTGGATTTTGAATTGCTCTAATATATACTTTGTAATCATCATTTTCTGCAAAAGCATACATGTTATTAATATAATACGAATAAGAATCTTTCATATTATCCCTAGTTTCAAAAGTAATATTCTCTAAATCATTACTCTTTAATCCTAATCTTTCTATTTCAAATGCGTTAACTGTAAAAGGAAATAATACAATTAATACAAGAACTAATAGTATCTTTTTCATATAAACCACCTAAAATAATTATATCATTAATGATAATTATAAAAAAGAAAAAACTTACCTAAGTAAGTTTAAATCTTTTTACCACAGTGAGGGCAATAAACATCTTTAAGCGCTAAAGGTTCACCGCACTTCTCACAATATTTTTTCTTATTATTTGTTTTCTTTTTATCATCTTGATTTTTAAAATTAGATGTTTGAATTTCATCGATATATCCATTAGGAGTAATATCAACATTATCATGATATACATATTTATCATTCAAAGCCATAATAGGAACATATATTAATGGTACAAATGTTAATAGTATAAAATCTAATAATAATGGATTTTTACCGTTATTTACCTTTTTACAGAAGTTATAACTAACTACTGAATTAAAGAATATAAGTACTAGTATACATAGTATTTTAATACCTGTTTTACCATCAATAAATAAGAATATAGATATAATATACATAATAATATACCACCAATGTAATCCTGCTATTCGAATCATAATATATTTATTATAAAAAGGAATTAATCCTTTCCATCCTTCTACTCCGCACTTTTCAAATAATTTATAATTACAGAAAAAGTAGAATCCTATTATAGGAACACTTATAACCGCAATTAATATTACAAGTAAAGTTACTGCTGCAAATGTTGTAATCATCATTTAATATCACCTACTTAATTATAGAATAATTATATAAAATATACAATTATTTGTTTAATTTATCATAATAATCATTAAAGGAATGCTTGTTGCCTTCAATATCTCTATAACCTAAAATACAAGACATATTTACATTACCAAAAGCTTTAAATAAATGTTCTTCAATATTAGGATTTGTTTTCTTTAATTCTTCTATTAGCTTCTTCATTTCTTTTCTTTTACTTGATGAATCAGTATCACATATTTGATATAAAGGACAAGCACAATTTATAAATTCTAAATTATTATGATTTTTCCAATTAATTACATCTTTTTCCTTAACTAAATACATAGGTCTAATTAATTCTAATCCTTTAAAGTTCTCAGAATGTATTTTAGGTACCATTGTTTTAATTTCTGATCCATAAAACATAGATAATAAAGAAGTCTCTAAAACATCATTATAATGATGTGCTAAGGCTATTTTATTACATCCTAACTCTTGAGCTTTAGAATATAAATAACCTCTTCTCATTCTTGCACATAAATAACAAGGTGTTCCTGCTTGTTCTTCATCAAGTTTCTTAACTACATCAAATATATCTGATTCAAATATTTCTAAAGGTATATTTAATAATTTAGCATTATCTTTTATCTTTTTTAAGTTTTCTTTATTATATCCAGGATTCATAGTAACATATCTTACTTCAAAGTTATTTTTACCATGTCTTTTTAATTCTTGAAATAATTTAGCTAAAAGGAATGAATCTTTACCACCAGATACACATACCATTATAGAATCTCCATCTTCTATAAGATTGTATTCACAAATAGCCTTAGCAAATCTAGACCATATTTCTTTTCTATAAGTTGTTATTAATGATCTTTCTATTTCTTCATATTTCTTCATATGAAATCACCACAAAAAGATTATAGCATAAAAAAAGTAGATATTAAAATCTACTTAACTAATTCAGATACATCAACTGTTCTTTCGTGTTTAATTGGTACCCATTTAAGTTCTTTCTTAGATAAGAAACATTTAATATTAATAGGTATCCATGATCCAATAAAGATTACGAATAAAACAATTCCTGTTAAAGCTTTCTTAATATTTCCACCATAATATTGTAATGTATATACTGATATCATAATAGATATTAAATAACCAGCAACTAATGTTGTGTAATCAAATGTAACTATTTTTAATAACATTTCATTTAATGTACCAATATTTAAGATAAATAATAGTAAGAATGAGAATAAAGTCCACATTTGTGAATGAGGTGCCAAGTTAAATAATACTTTATCTAATGCACTCATATCTTTATCTTTAATTGCTTTTTGAAGTAATACTTTATTATATGTCTTAGCACATTGAATAACTCCAACAGACCATCTAGTTCTTTGTTTGATTGAATCACCAAATCCAGTTGGTTGTTCATCATATGTGATAGCTTCATCACAATAAACTACAGGTATATCATTTAATATACAAGCAATGGATAACTCAATATCCTCAGTAACTGTAACAGGTTTATACACACCTGTATCAATGAAATCTTTAGAAATCATAAAACCAGTACCATTGATTGTTGCACTCATTTTTACATTTGTTCTAGCTTTATTAAAGAATAAGTTTTGAATTGAGTAGAATAATGAGTATGAACATGATACCCAATTATCATACATATTCTTTGAGTCTTTTCTTCCTTGTGCAGCTTTATAACCTGATTGATAAATATTATTCATGTGATGTAAGAAATCAGGATGAACAACATTATCAGCATCAAATACTAAATATGCATCATAATCCTTTTTCTTTAATTGATCAAAGGCAAATAATAATGCATCAGCTTTACATTTAACTGGTACAGTTACTTCCATAACTTTAGCACCATTTTCAGCTGCTACTTCACCAGTATTATCTGTACAGTTATTAGGTAATACATATACATCATATAGATCCTTTTTATATTTTTGTCTCATTAATGATGATACCAACATACCAACAACATTTGCTTCATTTCTTGCACAAATAATTACTGCAAATTTAGTTTTATCATTAAATTTCCTAACTCTAGTTTTACTTTTCTTAAATGCTAATACTCCAGTTAATCCAAAGTATAACATGTAAGCTAATGAAATAACGGTCATTATATAGAATAAAATTCTTACAACTATCATTAGTCCACTTCCTATCTTATGAAAATTATATCAAATCAAAATATTAAAATAAATATTTTTCTTCATTTCTGTAAAATATTATATCACTTTTCTTATATGATAACAAATATACATATTGTTTATCAATAAATTATATACAATATCTATTAATTATATTTTCAGCTTGTTTTATTCCATCAACAGCGGCACTTGTAATACCACCGGCATATCCAGCACCTTCACCACATGGATAAATACCTTTGGTGTAAGATTCACCATTTAATTCTCTAACTATCCTTATAGGAGACGATGTTCTAGTTTCTGTTCCACAAAGAACAGCAGCTCCTATATCATAACCTTTTACTTTTTGTCCTTGGATTGAAATACCTTCAATAATTGAAGATGATAAGAATGATGGTAATATATCATTTAAATTACATGATTTGTATTTACCAATTATTCCATCAGCTTTAATATTTTCTGATACTTTATTATCTTTAAAATCCTTATATAATTGAACAGGAATAGCTCCTTCTCCTAATTGATATGTTTTTCTTTCTAAATCTTCTTGAAATTCCATACCAGCAAATAATCCTTCACCATAATCTTTTTGATCTACAGTTACAATTATTGCAGCATTAGCATATCCTGAATCTCTTTTATAATTACTCATTCCATTTACTGCTAATTTTCCTTCTTCACTAGAAGCATTTATAACATATCCTCCAGGACACATACAGAATGAATAAACACCACGATTATCTTTTGTTTGATGCGCAAATTTATATGCTGCAGGTCCTAATAATTCATTATTATGGTGATATATTGCATCAATTATTTTTTGTTCATGTATTATTCTTAAGCCAACTGCAAATGGTTTAGATTCCATATATAATTGATTTTTATTTAACATTCTAAAAGTATCTCTAGCAGAATGTCCAATAGCAAGTATTAATACATCCGTATCATATTTATCTTTATCATTTATAGTAATACTTTTAATTACTTTATCCTTTATTTCTATATCAGTTAAAGTAGACTCAAAATGGATTTCACCACCCATTTCTATTATTTTATTACGAATATTTTTTATAACAGTTCTTAATATATCTGTACCAATATGAGGATGATAATCATACATTATATCCTCTGGTGCACCATTCTCGACAAATATCTTAAATACTTTATTAATTCTATTATTCTTATCACTTACTAGAGTATTTAATTTACCATCTGAGAAAGTACCTGCTCCACCCTCTCCAAATTGAATATTAGAATTAATATTTAATTTATTATTATTAATAAATTCATCAACATCTTTAATTCTATTATCCATATCTTTACCACGTTCAAATACAATAGGTCTATATCCATATTCAGCTAATGTGTATGCTGCAAATATACCTGCAGGGCCAAACCCAACTATGATTGGTCTATTATTTAATTTCTCAACACCTTTAATAGGTTCTACATATTCTTCATTAGGTGTTCTAATTATTTTATCAGTTAATTTAATTTTATCTTCATTTTCTACATCAACATCTAATGTATATACAAATAGAATATTATTTTTATCTCTTGCATCAATAGATCTTTTAACAATTTTATAATCTATTACGTTAGTACTAAGTGTTTTACTTAATTTAGATATTATATGTTCTCTTGTATTATTATCTACACCTATTTTAACTTCTCTTATTCTTAACATATATTATCACTTACCTTTAATGCACTCATCCAGGCAAATCCAAGGTTATAACCACCACATATACCATCTATATCTAATACTTCACCAATTAAATATAAATCATTAATAATGGTTGATTCTAATGTATCAGGATTTATATCTTTTAATGATACACCGCCTTGAGTTACTTGAGATTTATTAAAGTCCCCATATCCAGTTATATTAATATTGAATGAAGTTAAATATTTATCTAATCTACTTAATTCCTTAGTTGTAAGTGATTTAATATATGCATCAGGATTAATATCTGCTTTATCTAATATAATCTTTATTAATTTAGTATCTAAGAATTTTAATAATACATCATATACTGTAAGATCACTATATTGTTCTTTGAAATAATCTGAAGGACATTCAAGATAATTAATAAAGTTAATACTTACAGATACATTTTTATTATCTTCTAAAGCTTTAACTATATCACCTGATATATTGAATACACATACACCTGATATACCATTATCAGTTAATTGTAGTTCACCATATTCTTCCTTTTTTGTTTCGCCATCTATAATTGATGAAACAACAGCATGACATCTTATACCATTCCATTTATTTAAATACGATTCGTTTGCATATAAAGGAACTAATGAAGGTAATGGTTTTACTATATCATGACCCATATTATTTAATAAGTTAAATACAGATCCATCTGAACCTGTAATAGGCATAGAACACCCACCTGTAGAAATAATTAATTTATCACATTCTATTTCATTATTAATTATAAATGTATCTTTTTTTGTAATAGATTTTACTTCATAATTTGTTTTTATTTCTATACCTTTTTTAATACATTCATTCACTAATATATCTCTAACATTATGAGCTCTATTAGAGAATGGATAAAAATAACCGTTTTTCTCATTCATAGCAAATAAATAACATAACTCATTGAATGTTTTATTAATTAAATCTTCAGTAATAATATTATCTAATAATTCAGGAGTAGATGAATTGTAATATGATGTATTCATATTTGAATTCCATAGATTACATTTGCCATTTCCAGTTACTAATATTTTTTTTCCTAATTCATCGTTTTTCTCTAAGATAATTACTTTATTATCATCGTTTTTGATATTAATTGCAGCCATTAAGCCTGCTGCTCCACCACCTATTATACAAACCTTCATATTAATCCCTTCTTCTTTAATAATTTTAACATATATAAAATTAAAAAGCACATTATGTGCTTATTTAATTTTAATATATTCAATAACTGGTTGCTCGGCTTTAGTTATTGTTCCATTATTGTCTATTGGTTTAGCATCAGCAACAATTTTATCTACAACTTCCATTCCAGATATTACATGACCAAATCCAGCATATTTACCATCTAAGAATGTGGAATCAGCTTGTACAATAAAGAATTGAGATGAAGCTGAATCAGGATTACTTGATCTAGCCATAGAAATAACACCTCTTACATGAGATATATTATTTTGAATACCATTTTCACTGAATTCACCTTTAATATTTCTTCCTGATCCTCCAGTGCCAGTTCCTAATGGATCTCCTCCTTGTATCATAAATCCATCAATAATTCTATGGAATGTTAAACCATTATAGAATCCGCTATTAACTAGATTAACATAGTTTTGTACAGTTATAGGAGCAGTTTTTCCATCTAATTCTAATTCAATTAAACCATAATCCTTAACACTAATTTCTACATATACTTTATCTAACATATCTTCACTTTTTCCTTTCGTTATCTTTGAAAATGCTAAAACACCAATCAATAATACTACAACACCAAGTATTAATAGCATGTATTTCTTATCTTTCATTATTTTCACCTAAATAGATTATAGCATAATAAATAAAAAATGATACTATTTATTAGTATCATTTAATTCAACTTTATCCAAGTCATCAATTAATTTATATTGTTCTTCTAATATATCTTGCATATTAGTTTTATATATCAATATATTTCTTCTTAATCTTTGAGATTCATTCTCAAGTTCTTCAGCTTTTTCTAATGCATCATTTATTATTTTATTTGCATTATCCTTTGCTTTATTGATAATTTTATCAGATTCTTTTATTACTTTAGGTTCTTCTATATTAATTGTTTGATTAATTTTATTTTCATTATTTTTATAATATTCAAGTTCATCTTTTAATTTTTCTATTTCTAAGTCTTTAGATTTCATTTTATTAATCATCATATCAACTTTAATAATAGTATCATCAACAAATTGATTTACTTGATTTATATCATAACCCAATAATTTTCTATCAAACTTATCCATAGAAATCACCTTGGCTATTTATTATATACTAATTAGATTTAAAAGTCCATTTCATCTTCTATTTTATTTTTAGACTTTTTATCATCATCTTCATCACTCATGCGTCCCTCAACATTAACGTTTTTAGGAGTACATAAATAAATACCATTTCCTAATTTTTGTAATGATCCACCTAACGCATATAATGTACCACTTAAGAAATCAATTATTCTCTTAGCTTGATCATTAGTTACTCTCTTAAGATTAACAATTACAGAATTTCTTTTCTTAATATGATCAGCTATTTGTTGAGACTCAGAATAAGCTCTAGGTTCAGCTAAAATCATATTATTACCATTTGTAAATGCTTCTTTTGGAGTACTAGTATATGCATCATCTTCTACATCTTCTATATCTTCATCATTTTTAGGAAATAACGCTTCTTTAAATTTTTTACCAAATGCCATAATAAACACCCTTTCAACTACGATATTCTATACATTATATTATCAAATATGTATATTTATGTAAATATATATTAGAAATTAATTCTTTCTTCTACATATTGTTTTACATCTTCGATTTTCAATGTAATTTGTTCCATAGTATCTCTGTCTCTTAATGTAACTGTACCATTATTAAGTGTTTCATCATCAACAGTTAAACACCAAGGTGTACCAATAACATCTGCTCTTCTATATCTTTTACCAATATTACCTGATTCATCATAAGATACCATGAAAGATTTAGATAATTCATTATATATTTCCATAGCTTTATCTGCATGATTTTTCTTTATTAATGGTAAAATACATACTTTATATGGAGCTAAGAAAGGTTTTAATCTTAAGATTTCTCTAGTAGTTCCATCTTCTAATGTTTCTTCATCTAATGCTTCATCTAATATAGCAAGAACTGTTCTATCTAAACCATATGTAGATTCAATTATATATGGTATGTATTTTTCATTAGTTTCAGGATCTAAGTATTCTTGTTTAATACCAGAATATTCAGTATGACGAGTAAGGTCAAAGTTTGTTCTATTATGTGTACCATTGATTTCTCCCCAACCAAAGTTAAATTTATATTCAATATCACATGCTTGTTTTGCATAATGAGCTAATTTTTCATGATCATGATATCTTAATTTATCTTCAGGTAAACCTAAATCCATAAAGAATTTCTTACCATATTCTTTAAAGAACGCATATAATTCTTCGTCATTACCTTCTTTGCAGAATGTTTGATATTCCATTTGTTCAAATTCAATTGTTCTGAATGTGAAGTTACCTGGTGTAATTTCATTTCTAAATGCTTTACCTATTTGACCAATACTAAATGGTAATTTAGCTCTCATAGTTCTTTGTACATTTAAGAAGTTTACATATTCACCTTGAGCATTTTCAGGTCTTAAATAAACGATAGATTTATCATCTTTAATAACTCCACGGTTAGTCTCAAACATAAGATTAAATTGTCTTATATCTGTGAAGTTAGATTTACCACATTTAGGACATGGTACTTTATTATCTTTGATATATTGCATCATTTCTTCTTGGCTCATAGCATCACCAATAGATGAATTTGAGAAATCATTTATTAAATTATCAATTCTATGTCTTGTCTTACATTCTTTACAATCTGCTAAAGGATCTGAGAATGATTGAACATGTCCAGATGCTTCCCATACTCTTGGATGCATTAAAATATCAGCATCTACTTCAAACGCATTATGTCTTTCTTGAATAAATCTCTTTCTCCAACAATCTTTAATTGTATTTTTAAGTCTTGAACCTAAAGGACCATAATCCCAAGTATTCGCAAGACCACCATATATTTCAGATCCTTGGAATATATATCCATATTGTTTACAATAATTCACTAATTTTTCCATATTTTTTTCCATATTATTCATCCTCTTTCATTATTTTATTAACATAACCTTCAAAGTCATTTATATTTGTTACAATATCAAAACTTTGTAAAGCATCTTCTTCTAAAAAGTGTTCATCTATCATATCTTTTATTTGATATAAAAGATTATCATAGAATTTATTATAATTAAATAATACTATCTTTTTATCGTCTTTTTTTGTTTGTTTTTCAATAATCATTGAAAGTAACTCTGCCATCGTCCCGACTCCACCAGGTAGAACTACAATTAAATCAGCATGCATATATAAATGCTTAGTTCTTTCGAATGTAGAAGGTGCTACATCAACAGCATCCAATTCAACTTCCTCAGCTTTACTTGCTTCAGTTATATCATAAAAGCCTTTTACTTTTTCACCTTCATACTTATATGTCATATAGATAGATCCCATCATTCCTTGAGATCCTCCACCATAGACTAGCTTATATCTACGTCTAGCTAAAATAGTAGCTACACTAGATGCTAATTCCTTATATACATTAAGTGTACTAGATTTACCTGAAGTACCGATAAATACTCTCATTTCACACCTCCAATAAAAATAAAAAGACCAAATGTGTATGGGAGTATTAACTCTGTTCCACCATACTTTGGTCTCTTGTTTCTTCTATATAGCTCTTGGATTCCAACCCCGTCATCGCTTTAATTACCTAAATTATAACATAATTAATTATTTTTTCAATATTTTCTTATTTAATGTATATAATACTACAGCAATAACATATACAGCACATAACATTAAAGGATAGAATACAAATATTGAATTTGGATTACCATGGAAGAATCCATAGAAATCATATGCTGCTGTAGATCTACCATTATCTAAATGTAATAATACATTTGGCACATAATATATTGAATATACTACCATAGGTATAAGTGAATACAAGCATTGCTTATAATTACTTTCATATTTATCTAAGAATATATATCCTAACATTGCAAGTACAGGTATTATAAAATGATAAAATAAATTAGCATTTGTATATAATGAGAAGAATCCTGTATCAATAGTTGGCCCTAAAAATAAACATGTAGTAAAGAATGTTAATCCAATAGCGGTAGTAGCAACATGCTTTAATATATATAACCATCTAGGTATTTCTTTAATCTTCTTTTTTAGTTTTAATATTTCATATATTACAAATATAAAACATACTATTCCTATAAATATATTAGAATCTACAGTAAAGAATTTAAAATTAGTTAATCCTTGAGATTCTAAAGTAAACTTACTTGGCATAAAATGTATATTAGCAAACATACAAATAGTAGCAAATATAGTACATATAGTAATAATTGAATTATTTATTATTGATATTATTTGTTTTTTCATATATCCTCCTAAAATCTAATTGGATCTACATCAATCTCAATATAGATATCTTTATCATTAATATAATTATAATCTATTTCTTTTAATATATTCAATATCTTATTATCCTTCTTATATTTAATAATTATTTGAAATCTGTACAAATTATTTAATTTAAATTGAGATGCAGTTGTAGGTCCTAATACAATTGTGTTGTCTTCTTTATTATTCTTTAATATATTTATGATCTTATTAGCTTCTTTTGATGCTTTATCGTAATCTTTAGATATTACTTTTAATCCTATTAAATAATAATAAGGAGGATATTTAAGTAATTTCCTAATATTCATTTCATATTCATAATTAGATAAATAATTATTATTTTTTACATTAATAATAGTTTTATTGTCAGGATTAAATGTTTGAATAATTACTTCCCCTTGTAAATTAGCTCTACCTGCTCTACCACTTACTTGTGAAAGCAATGCATATGTATTTTCACCTGATCTAAAATCAGGAATATTAAGAGATTCATCTGCATTTACAATACCTACTAAAGTAACTCTAGGAAAATCTAAACCTTTAGATATCATTTGAGTACCAATTATAATATCATATTCTAAGTTCTCTATTCCTTTAATTATCTTTTCATGAGAACCTTTCTTTGTAGTAGTATCTCTATCCATTCTAACAACTCTTGCTGATGGAAATAATTCTTTTACTAAATTTTCTACTTTTTCTGTTCCTAACCCAAATGAATTAATTGATTTATTCTTACATTCAGGACATATACCATCAAACATCACTGTATATCCACAATAATGGCATCTCATATTATTAGATGTTTTATGATATGTTAAAGTTATATCACAATGAGGACATTTATATGTATATCCACACGATTCACAGGTAACAAAAGTAGAATATCCTCTTCTATTAAGTAATAACATAATTTGTTCTTTATTTTTTAATCTATTATCAATTGCTATTTTTAAATCATCAGATAATATCATATTTCTCTTGCGATATTCTTCTTGCATATTAATAACTGTAATAACAGGTAATTTAGCATCACCAACTCTTTTATTCATAGTTATTAGATTATATACACCTTTTTGAGCTCTAGCCATTGATTCAAGTGTTGGAGTAGCTGATCCTAACACTAAAGGACAGTTGTTATACTCACATCTCCATTTAGCTATATCTATTGCATTATATCTAGGATTATTTTCTTGTTTATATGAAGATGTATGTTCTTCATCAATAATAATTAAACCTAAATTATTAACAGGTGCAAATATAGCAGATCTAGTACCAACAACAATATGTACTTCACCGTTATAAATTTTCTTATATTCATCATATTTTTCACCATCAGATAATTCTGAATGAAATATTGCTACATCATTTCCATATCTATCATAAAATCTATTTATTAATTGAGTGGTTAAACTTATTTCAGGCACTAATATAATTACTCTTTTATCTTCTTTAATTATATCCTTACATAAATGCATATATACTTCTGTTTTACCTGATCCTGTTATCCCATGTAATAAATGTATTTTATTAGTATTAAAAGTATCTTTTATAGTTTTATAAGCTTTTTCTTGTTCATCAGTTAATTTATAATCATCTTTAATACTATTATTTTTATTTATTCTATAATAAGATTCATATTCTTCTTTTACTATATTATTTTTAAATAAAATATTTAATGAAGATGAAGATAGTTCTTTCTTTTCTATTTTATTATCTTTTAATGATTCAATTATTTCCAATTGTTTTTTAGCTCTTTTATTATTATTTATATATTCATCTATATTTGCTTCTTTATTTAATATTATATATGTTTTTCGTAATTCATATGATTCTTTTCTATTATTGACTTTTAAAGAAGATGGTAACATAGTTTGATAAGCCGATATTAAAGTACATAGATATTTATCTTTTATATATTTACCTAATTCTAATAATTCTTTATTTAATTTTAAATCTTTAGAAATAATACAAATTATATCTTTAGTTTCACCATCATATTTATCAAATATATCTAATACAATTCCATTTATTTTAGAAGAACCAAAAGGAACATACACTTTCATACCAACATCAATATCACTTATTAGATTATCTGGTATATGATAGGTAAATGTATGATCTAATGATTTAATCTTATATTGTATTAATATATTTGCATACATATGAATTCTCCTTTAATAAAATTATAGCATAAAAAAGATAGAATATTATTCTATCTTATTCACATTTATTACCTGATGCTTCATACATTTTTTTAGCACCATCTAAAGTTAATTGGTTTTTATCATTTACATAATTCTTCATGGCAACATTATCTGTTACAAATTTATTAAGATCCATTTTACTATAATCTATAGTTAATTCAATAACTATCTTATTTTCTTCATCTTTAATATTGTATGAATATCCGCCATATCTAGAATTATTGTCTTTGTATTGTTTTTCTAAATTAGTTTTAAAATTATCTAATTTTTCTTTACTATCTGATTCAATAGTTTGTTTTAATTCAATTTTCTCAACTATATTCTTTCTAGAAGAAATTTTATAATCTGTTACTAATTTATATCCACTTGCAGTCTGATTAGACTCACCATGGCACTTATTAACAACAAGTTTTCCTTTACAACCTGTTAATAATATACATAAAGATAAAATTGTAATTATACTTAAATATTTTTTCATATTTCCACCTCGTATAAGTATTATAACATAATAGTTATATTACCACTACAATATTACTTGTAGTGGTAATACTATTATTTCCATTTAGCATACAATGTAATATCAGTTGTTACCACATAAGTTGAGTCAATCTTAGTTCCATCAATTAAACTTGTATACCATCCATCAAATTCTTTATCAGTATAAGTTGGTTCTGGTAATGTTCCTATTTGATTATCTTTTTCAATACTTACAAATTGTTTAGATAAATCTCCACCGTTAGAATCAAGATTAATAGTTACATAATTATTTGAACCACCTATTGATAATTTACCTTTTGGAACATCTATAACAGGTCTTACACCAGTAGCATTATAGTATGATGTGTAAGATACTGATTTACCAGGTCCATTAACCATCATCATTTCACTTACTGAAGTATTATAGTTTTCCAACCAATAACTATAAAGTAGGTTAAAATTCGTGTATGTAGTATTTTCAACTAAGAACTTGCAAGTATCTAAATATCCACTTGTACTAATGTTGTTGCTTCCACAAGCAGACTTTAATTCATTAATAGTCAATAATCTAGAAGTATATCCATTATAATCGAATGTTGGTAATACTTTAGAACCGATTTCAGTTTCACCAGCATTATTTGATATTTGTCTTACCTTATTATATAACTTATTATTAATCCATAAAGTATCAGATGCTAAGTGTTTAGCTGCACTCTTAGGTCCCTCAAGATCATTATAATAAGAATAACTATTATATGATGATCCAGTTTGATTACAGGCAAGTCCATTATAAATATCATTATAGAATATTAATGAAGCTACACTAGAATCAAATTCTTTAGAAACTGTATCATAATAATCACTTATATAATAGAATCTTTCTGTAAGTTCATTAAACTCACCATCACCGTTGACATCACATGTAAATGCATCTCCAACATTTAATTCACCATCAGTTCCACAAGTACCATATTTAACTGATTGAGTATATAATCCATCTTTGGCACATGCACTAGAATTATTATATTGATTACATGTTTCTTCATGTAGAGTTGTAGCTCTTCTACATAATACATTATTATTTGTTTGAATATTTATATTATTCTCACAGATATTATTATGAATACTTGTTACATCATTATTGTTATAACATGTTACTGAAGTAATCCATTTAGCATATAATGTAATATCACTACTTACAATATAATCTGGAAGAACTCTTGTATCATATGTACTTTCAAGATACCAACCTTCTAATAAGTATCCAGGTCTAACTGATTTAGGTAAATCTCCAATTTCGATATTTTGCTCAATTCTAAAGTCTTCAATATTTGATCCTTCACCAGTTACATATTGAATTGTATAGTATGGATGATAATCCCAATGAGCATATAATGTTGTATTTGCAGTTGGTGTATATGTTTCATCAACTTTAATACCATCAGTTAATCCAGTATACCAACCAGTAAATGTAGCTAAGTATTGTGTAGGAACTGGAAGTTCACCTATAGCTTCACCATTATTAGTTACTGAATATGCTTGATTTACATCACCACCATTAGGATCAAATGATACTTTATATTGTGAAGTGTATTCATTTCCTCCATAAGCGATCTTACTCTTTGGTACTTCGATAGTAGGTCTTACACCAAATTCTGCAGTATTATACGTATAATTATTAAACACCCTAGTATATGTATATAAATAACGTATTTGAGCACTTGTACTAGATGTATCTACTGATTCCAAATAATACGATGTAAGATTTGTAGTTGAATATGAAGTATTTTCAAGCAAGAAGTTACAATTATTTGAAATATTAGAATTACATGATGGATATATTTCTTTATAAGTTAATAATCTTGCATTATATCCACTATAATTAAACTCAGGTAATGTTTGACTATTAGCTTGAGTTGTTCCAGTAGTAGTTGTTATTTGCCTTGTAGAATATGTCAATGGAGTATTAACCCATTGTGAGTTACTTGGTAATTGCTTATATGCATTATTTGGTCCATCATGATATGATCTTGTACCATATGCAACCTTTTCATTATTACATGTCTTACCTTGATATGTATCACTATAGTAAACTAATGTAGCTATATTTGAATCATAATCATTCTTATAAGTATTGTAATAATCACTTATATAATAGAATCTTTCTGAGTATTCATCAAATTCACCATCACCATTAACATCACATGTGAATGCATCACCAACATTTAATTCGCCATCAGTTCCACAACTACCATAAGTAATTATGTTAGTTCCTTTACTACCATTAGCATAATATCCATCGCCTTCGCAATAGTGTTTATTAATTGCTGTTGTACTAATTTGACATGTTTCTTGGTGTAATATTGAAGCTCTCTTACATACTGCACCATCTGGTAAAATAATATTTTGATTATTACTACATGTATTATTATGAATTTGAGTTATTGTTACATTATTATCACAAGAATCAATTTCTTTCCATCTAGCATATAAAGTAACATCAGTTGTAAATGTACTTTCTGGAGTTATTCTTACAATATAATCGTTTGTAGTATACCATCCTTCAAGAATGTAACCTTCTTTATTAGTATATGGTAAGTTTCCGATTGCTTTATTTACTTCAAGAGAAATGCTATCAACATCAGTTCCACCATTTGTTTCGAAATCAATATTTACATATGATATATCTTCCCAATGAGCATATAATTTCATTGGTCCAGTTACAACATAATCTGATTCAATCTTAGTACCATCAGTTATACCAGTATACCATCCAACAAATCTAAATAATTCTCTTGTTGGTGTTGGTAAATCTCCAATTGCAGTATTTTCTTTAATAGCTGAATAATTATTTACAAGGTTTCCACCATTTACATCGAATGTAATCTTATAATATGGTTCTTCTTGACCATAATCAATTGCATTTAAAGGGATTTCAATTACAGGTCTAGGTGAGAAAGTCGCAGAACTTGCATACATATTACCAAAGTACCTATCTGTTGGACTTAATCCCCATACATAAGAGTTGTCTTGATTACATGGTGTATCTAGCATATAAACACCACCATAGTTACCAGCAAATCCAGTATTTTCCATAACATATGGACAATTATTTAAGGCTCCTGTTGATCCACCATCATTACCTAAAGGACAAGCTCTAGTTATGTCTTGATAGATAGCGAGTCTAGCTGCTTTACCTTCAAAACTGAATATAGGTAAATAATTTGAACTAGATGTTGCAACACCTTTTTGATTTAATATTTGTCTATTAGTGTATTTTAATTCAGTAACCCATTGATCTGTTGTTGGTAATGCTACAGAGATAGCTGTTGGTCCAACAGAATTACTACTTCCACTAGAATATTTATATCTAGTAGCATTATTACATGCTAATCCATCTTTAACGTTGTTGTAATACATTAATACAGCAGTATCAGTATCATATTTCTTAGTATAAGTATTATAATCTGTACCAAGATAATAGAATCTTTCACTTAGTTCGTTAAATTCACCATCACCATTAATATCACATGTGAATGCATCACCATAAGTTAATGTTCCAGCAGTTCCACACTTACCATAAGTGATAACATCTGTTCCTTTACTTCCATCAACTTTATAACCAGCGTTTCTACATGAGTTAGAATTACATTTTTCTTGGTGTAATACTTTAGCTCTTTGACAAATAATTCCTGAAGAAGTAACAATATCTTGGTTATTAGGACATGTTTCGTCTAACATTAATTCATAGTTTTTATCATAAGCACATGTAGTAGCTTCATACCACTTAGCATATAAAGTCATATCATGTGTTACTTGTAATGTTTGTGGTACTTTATTAGTTAATTCAGCATCTTCATACCAACCAAGGAATACATATCCTTCACGTTGAGGATTAGATAAATAATAATTATTATTCTCATATACTGTAACATCATTTAATTCTTGACCACCGTTAGTTACAAACTTAAGTGTATATGTTTTAGTCCATTTAGCATATAATGTTATTTCTTCTTTAATTAGTACTGTAGTACCTGCAGATGTTTCATATTCAGGATCTTTATACCATCCAGCGAAACTATATCCATCTCTAGTAGGAGTTGGTAATGTACCTGTATAAGAGTATTCAGATACTAATATATCATCTATTGGATCTCCACCTTGAGTATCAAAATGAACAGGATACTTAGTTTTAGATTCAAACATTGCATATAATGTTACATCTGATGTTGGAGTAAACGAAGAATCTACTTTAATACCATCCATCATTCCCGTATACCAACCTAAGAAGTTGTGATAAGTTTTACTTGTAGATGGTAATGTTCCAACTGCTTCTCCTCTTTCTACTCCTACATAATTATAAGATTCAGTTCCACCATTATAAACATATGTAACTGTATAATATTGAGGATTAGCACCATATTGAATACTATCAATAGGTACATCAATAACAGGTTTAATACCATAAGTATATGTTCTGTTTACATAATTTGTATATCCAGTAGCACTTAGCATAATTTGTGAAGCTCCATTATTTGAATATGGTGTTTCAAGCCAATAGCCTGTTTGCATTGTAGATGGTCCATTATTATAATTATAATATTTAGTTGACTCTAAGAAATAATCACATAGATTTCGCATAGTAAAGTCACCAAATACACTAAATGTACTTACTCCACAAGCATTACTTAATTCCGCTGAATTTAATAATCTTGCTGCTGAATTCGAATAATCACTCTTACCATAATAGAATGAATTATAATGATTATTACCTTGGTTATCTATAATTTGTTTATTATTAATTTTAGGAGTTACATTTGGCCATTGTTCTCTTGTTGGTAATGACGCAATCATTTCTGTATTTCCGCTTGATGTCTTATCTTGTACAGCTCCAGAAGCACCATTACATATTTTTCCTTCATACATAGTTGTAAAGTATACTAATGAAGCAGTATCATCCTTTATAGTTTTAGTACTTGTATCATAGTAATTACCCATGTAATAGAATCTTTCTGAATATTCATCAAATATTCCATCGCCATTAACATCACAAGTGAATGCATCACCAGGAGTTAATACTCCATTTGTACCACAGTTACCATAAACGATTCTATTTGTTCTCTTAGTACCGTTTGAAGAATAACCGGCAGCATAGCATCCTCCAGATGTTCCACTACAAATCTCTTCGTGAAGCATTGTAGCTCTCTTACATACTTTTCCGTCTATTACAGCAACATTGTTATCAGGACATTCATAACTGTGATACATAGTTGTATTAACATGATCCTCACATGTATTAGTTACTTCAACCCATTTAGCATATAAAGTAACATCTTCTGTAACAATATAGTTGTTTGTTACTTTTTCATTATAATCAAGACTAGTATACCATCCTTCAAGATTGTATCCTTCTTTTGCTGATATTGGTAAATTGCCATAAGCAAATCCGCGATCTTTAGTTACATCAGAAATAGTTGTTCCACCTTGAGAATCAAATTTAATTTTATTAGTTCTATAATTTATAGTAACATTAACGCTTACTCTTCTTCCTGTTTCAAGACCAACAAATACTATTGTAGTGCTTCCTTTAGCAACACCATGTACCATTAGATTTTCATCAATTGTAGCAATACTAGTATTTGATGATGTAAATTCATATGGTTCTTCAACAGTATTCAAACCTGTTACAACTAATTTTTGATCTTCATTGTAATATCCTGTTAATGAATTGAATTTAGCACCATCAATTGCTTTAAACCACTTAGCATATAATGTTGTATTTGCTGTAGGTACATAATCTTCATTTACTTTATTATTATATTCAGCATCTAAATACCAACCCTTAAATACATAACCAGATCTTGTAGGTGTTGGTAATTCACCAAATGGTGCATTTTCATCATAATATCTAGTTGAATAATCTAACGTTCCACCTTTTACATCAAAGTATACCCTATATCTATTTATATCCTTAAAATCACCTTTACGAATAATAATGTTATCGATATAAGCATGTTGTAAGAATCTTTGAGGGTTTCCTTCAGAATCTGGAGCTGCTCCGAACCATACAGGTAAATCAAAGAATTGAGTAAATCCTTTAACATTTTGTAATAGTTCTAATGATTGATTATTGAAACTATAGTAGATTTGTTCATTGTCTCTAACTATACGAACATGACTTAATGAACTATAATCTGTTGTAACTTTTTGTTGTGAACTATTCTTCTTAGAAGATAATTCTAGACCTGAACTTTCATATCTCAATACAACACCAGGATAATTATTAGATTCTAGTTTTGTATTAACTATAGTTTGTTTTGTTGGACTTGTAATATTATAAATATTAGTTATATCAAATGATATTTCATAATCATTTAAATAATTTTCTTCATCATATAATTTAACACCTGTATCAAGGTATGTTTGATTATAATATTTTTTACAATCTCCAGTTGCATAATCTATTCTGCCACTATCAAATTCACATCTACCATTCATTTTATATACTATTTGGAAATTAGCATAATTCCATCTAGCATATAAAATCATATCACTTGTAATAGGTGTTGTAGATGTTATTTGAGTTGAATATGTAGTATCAGTATACCAACCTACAAAGTTATAATGTTTCTTTTCTGGTACAGGTAATTCATTAGCTGATTTACCATCTTCAATAATCATTGAATCTACAGCTGTTCCACCATTAGATTCAAATGATAAAGTATGTTTAGTAACTATATCAGTTACATTAACAGTTGCTTCTTTATATAATCCATCAATTTCTCCAACCATTCTAACTTTTGTTGTACCTGGACTCTTGGCAACAATAACACCATTTTTATCAATCGTAGCAACATTTTCATCTAAAGACTCATAATGATATCCTTCTTCAATAGAAACTAAATTCTTAACAACTATCTTAGCTGTATCATTAACAACTAAATTAAAATTATCATAAGCAAATTCAGCTACTGAAACTGAACGTTTCCATTTAGCATATAATGTATTATTATATGTCATTTTAATTGGGAGTATTAAATCATAATGGAAATATGTATCATCTCCCCAAATCACGAAAGCATAACCTTCACGATGAGGAGTTGGAACTTCATATACTTTAGTTCCTTTAACATATCTTTGTGATTCAATAGGATCTCCACCTTGTGTATTAAATGATAATGTGTAATAAGGAGGTAGTACTTTAATTGTAATATATTTATATTTATTAGATTTATTTCCTTTAAAAGAAATGTAAGTTTCACCCTCAGCAACACCTTTAATTGTCCATACACCATTAGAAGAAGTATAAGTGGCTACTTTTGAATTTTTAATTCCATAATTACTATATTCCTCATCAAACGAAGATGAATCAAATGTTACATCAATAGAGTCACCTGAATGAACTTCTATAACATCAGGGAATGATGATAAGGCAATTGTTTTTAGCCATTTAGCATAGTAAGTTACATCTGAAGATACAATTGTTCTAGAATCTACCTTTGTAGTAAATTCACTATCAGAATACCATCCATCAAACATATAGTTTTCTCTAGAAGGTTCAGGAATTGTACCAACTCTAGTATCTTTATTAACTAATCGACTATCAACAGAAGTTCCACCATTAGATTCAAATGTTACTGTATATGTTGAATCAGTTAAAACTTCATATCTAGCATATACTGTTATATCACTTTCAGGTACATAATCATTACCAATTCTGATACCATCAACTACATCAGTAAACCATCCGATAAAGATTTTACCAGGAGCTGGAGTTGTATCTTTAACACTTCCAACAGCTGATCCTTTAGTTACTCCAACATAACTAGTGTTTTCTAAACCGCCATTTGTATCAAAAGTAATATAGTATTTATCATTTTCATTTTGTCCGTATGCAATTTTATTTTTTGGAATATCAATAACAGGTCTAACACCATATTTATTTGAATCATTTTCAACATAATAAGTAGATAATCTTAAACCTTCATAAGCATTATAATTACTTGAAGAATATATTCCCCAGGCCTCATAATATCTCTTAACATAAGCGTTTTCTAACCAATATGCACGAGTGATGTTTGTATTACCTGAGAAATTAGTGTTTTCACCTAAGAACATACATGTATTAAAGTAATCACTATATTCTTCAGAAGCAGCGAAAGAAACACCACATGAATGAATTACTTCAGCTGCATTTAATAATCTTGCTGCATGTCCTGTATAATCAATCCTTGATCCATAAGAACTACTAGTTTCATTTTTAACAGATAATAAAGTTCTATAATTATATTTTAATCCTACATTGCTCCATTCAGCTGTTGTAGGTAATTCATCAATGGCACCTGTTGGTCCATTTAAAACTCTAAAATTAAGGTTATATACAGAACCTTGTGTATTACATGTTCTACCATTATATATGTTTGAATAATAAACAAGTGAAGCAGTATCATTCTCGAAAGTACGAGTTGATGTATTATAATAATCACTTACATAATAGAATCTTTCATATAATTCATCAAAGTTTCCATCACCATTAACATCACAAGTAAATGCATCACCAACATTTAATTGACCATCTGTACCACAGTTACCATATGGAATATTCTTTCCAGTATATCCAGCACCACTACAGTAAGAACCATTAGTTTTTGTACATTGTTCTTCATGTAATACTTTAGCACGTCTACAAATAGTTCCATCAGGTGTAACTAAATTTTGATTGTTTTCACATAAAGCACTATCAACAATAGTAACATGTTGATGACCAGCGCATTCAGGATAACTATCCCATTTAGCATATAAAGTGATGTCTTTAGTAACTACCATAGATGAGTTAGCTTCTGTAGTAAATTCATCATCAATATACCATCCACCAAAATTATAACCATATTTTGTAATATCTGTAGGTAAATCTCCTATTGTAGAATCTTGTCTCACTTTTAATTTATCTACATATGTTCCACCATATGATTCATAAGTAACGTAGAAATATGGTTTTTCAACTCTTATAGTTCTATCAACAACAGTACCAGAAGATAAACCAGTTATTTTATATGAATATGTTTTTTGATCAGCATCAACACCTAAAGCTGTAACCACTCCATCAGGAGTACCTGTAATACCATAAGTTCCATCATTTTCATAATCAGACATAACTATATCTTCACAATCATCATTGTATGCATAACCTACTGTATCTACTTCACCTGGAACTAACCAAATACTTCTTAAAGTACATTCAGATACAATTTTTGTCCACTTAGTATATAAATTCATATCACTATTAACTACAGTATCTTCTGTAACTTTATTAGTATAAGTTTTGTCATCATACCAACCCTTCATAATTTGTCTGCTATTATTTGGGTTTTTGGTTAATTCAGGTAATTCTCCTAATGTTTGTCCACCAGTATAAGCTCTTGTTTCAATTAAGTTACCATTTGCATCAGTTAATGTAACTGTGTAATAACCTGTTTCAACAAAGACATTAGCAGTTCTATATTTATTAGACTTATTACCTTTTAATGTAATAGTTGAGTTACCTACACTTAAAGCTGTGATATTTCCTTCAGAATCAACAGAAGCAACACTAGGATCACTAGAAATATAAGTAATATCCTCACCTATCTCATCGATATTAGTTACAAATATATCTTTTTCTTCACCAACAATCATCATCATACTTGGTTCTGAAATATTAGAGAATTCAGCAGATTTTTTCCATTTAGCATAGAAAGTTACTTCTTCATTAATTATATAATTCTCATCAATCTTAATACCAGCATCAGTTAAGTTTGTGTACCATCCATCGAATATAAAGTCAGTTTTTGTTGGTGTTGGTAAAGTTCCAACTTTCTTGCCTTGTCCAACAGGTTTAGTTGTAGGAGATACAGTTCCACCATTTGCATCAAAATTAACATTAACAGCATCTGGAGCAAATTCACTTTGTGGCATTGTTCCAAGTTTAACATACATATGTGATAATGTTGCTTTTAAATGTCTCATTGGAGTTCCGCTTGCATCTGGAGCAGCTCCAAACCAAGTTGTTACATCAAAATATTGAGTAAAATTACTTGTATTTTGTAATTCAACAAAATCATCACCATTTATAGAATAATATATAACTTTATTCTTTCTAACAATTCTTACACTATGAACATCAGCTGCTGTAAACTTTTTAGTTGCTTTTGTTCCTTGAATTGTTTGAGTTAATTCAACACTTGTAGTTGATCCATCCTCTCTTCTGAATACAAGACCAGGCCATTTTAATGAAGAATTTTCATACTTAGCATTAACAAATACATTTTGTTTTGATCCAGAATCTTGTTGAGATCCATCATAAGAATCTATTTCAAAATATATTTCATAGTCTTTAGCAGCATTTGTTTCACTATATAAAGGTACTAAAGTATCTATATATTTTTTATCCCAATAATCCTTACAATCATCACCAGTAATATTCACTTCTGATCCATTAAATGTACAAGCACCTGCATGATAGAAATAATCAGGGAATACTTCTAATGCCCATCTTGCATAGAATGTTACTTCGCTTGAAATCACAGTAGAAGTATCTACTTTAGTTACATATGAAGTATCAGTATACCAACCTTTAAAAATATAATCATCTTTAGTTGGTTCTGGATATCTAGAAATAGTTGTATCAGGATCAACTAACATATCAGGTTCTGGTGAACCACCTTGTGTATCAAAATGAACTGCTATTTTATTAGTTTGTGTGTTAACTACAGTAACTTCAACAGTTTTTGTTTCATTTGAATCTGTTCCTGTTATTGTTATTGTTGTTGTTCCTTCTTTTATTCCTACTACTTTTCCATCTTCATCTACTGTTGCTACAGTTGGATCACTTGATGTAAATGTAAA
>JAFXXB010000028.1 GCA_017542465.1 Bacilli bacterium
CATGCCTGCTATAAAGTCTATTACTTTACGAGTCTTAGATGTATTCTTATTATATTCTTTATTCATTTCATCAATAAATGCCTTATATATTTCAGATTTTCTATTTTCATGTCTTAAATCACTTAAGTATTGTTTGAATAAAGTATTAAACATTCTTTTAATTTCAGCTCTTTCTAGTTTTGTATATGCTTTAGCATATATGTTTACATAGTTGAAATCCTTTAAATCTTTTACAGCTTGATATACTTCTTTAGACATTGATATATATGGTTTATTATATGAGTTTTCTATAACATCATTTATTAAATGATTCATGATATCTTTATTTGTATCACCTATAATATTCTTAATTGATTTAGGTATTTCTTTTTTATATAAAAGGCCAAGTCTTATAGCATCTTCTATATCTCTTCCTAAATAAGCTATTACATCTGATATTCTTACAACACAACCTTCCATAGTCATAGGGATAAGTTTTGCTGAATAATTTTCTTCTGTATAACATAATTCATAATCTTTTATGAAGTCTTCTTTTGTTTTCTTTATAGGTTTATATTTTTCTTGTACAAATTCTCCATTATGGCATAGAATTCCATCAAGTACTTGTACTGTTAAGTTCTTTCCTTTACCACCAGCTTCAAGCACATTTAATTCCCTAACTGATTCTACATTATGCATAAAATATGTTCCATCATATTTAAGAGATAATTCATTTAAGAATGATTCACCAACATGTCCAAATGGTACATGACCAATATCATGACCTAGAGCAATAGCTTCAATTAAATCTTCGTTTAATCCTAAGGCTCTACCTATAGTTCTTGCAACTTTTGATACTAGTTGAACATGAATTATTCTTTTTTGAATATGATCATTAGATTTATTTGAGAATACTTGAGTCTTATCAATATATCTTGTATATGATAAAGAATGTATTATTCTATCTATGTCTCTATAATAATTAGGTCTAATATCATCATCAGTTATATCACCATGTAATCTCATAGCATCCTTATCAAGACATGCATATTTTGAATAATGTGATTCATGTATCAACATTTGATTTTTAATCTTATTCATATACATCACCTAACAAAATTATAACATTTTTTAATAAATTTCATTATTTTTTTCGAGATTTGAAAAGTTTTCGTTAATAAGAATAGTAGAGGGAGGAAAATACTATTTCCTTTTTGGAAGTGATTATATAGATATTGCAGTTGGTTACTTTATATATTTATATTAATTATTTTGTTTTACTCTAACACTTAATTCTACAGGGGGTTATTTGGTTGATAAACAAAAGAAATATTTTCCTTCCTCTCAAAATGTATATCTATATAAAGTTTCAATAATATAATTGACTTAATTTTTTTATATGTATAAAATTATTATAAGGAGATACTTATGAAAAATATATTCAAGAAATTATTTAATCTAACATGCGCTTTAGCTATGACAGCTTATATGTTCTCACCATTAACTGTTTTAGCTACTGATTCAATTGTTTTAACATTCACAATTGAAAACACTGCTGCATTCCCATCTATGGAAGCAGGAAGTGGAGAAAATACTGATAAAGGACCATTAACAATTCATGATGGTAAAAATGGAACTGGTTCGTTTAGAGTTATGTCAGGAGAAGCTGATATAACTAATGAAGTTACATATGAATGTAATTCACAAGTAAGCTGTACTATTACAGTAGCTAATAGAGATTCAGTTAGATTAGAATATCCTACTGACTGGATGAATGTTACTATTGGTGAAAATTTAGTTGAAGCTAATACAAGCATTACTGAGAGTTCAACTTTAGTTATTAAAGAATTACCAAATCAAGGAGGAAATCCAGACGAAGGTCACAATCCTCCTTCAGGACCTCCATTTGATGGAAGTGCTGTTGCAGTTTGGTCATGTGGAGATGAAATTTGCTATCATGTATTTACTAGTTTAAGTAATAGTGAAGTAAACTATATTAAAGCAACTGATGTAAGTGATGATAGAAATCCAAGTAAGAAATTTGATGTTCATGCAAAAAATAAATTCTTCGCTGTAAAAGAAGTATTTGATCAAAGAAAAGCTGAAATAGATAATAATACAGTTAAAATTGAAGATTTAATTGGACCTGATGGTATTGATTATATGCCAGTTGGTGAACCAATAGAAAATAATGCTTTAGTTGCATATGGTAATAGAGAATTTAAAGCTATTATATATGGTGATGATTTTAAAGGTGTTTCAATTGGAGATTTAAGTGAATTAGATTATTATCCAAGAAATTGGAATGATTGGTTTTTAAGAAGAGAAACATATGATATGGGTGGTACAACTAAAGATAATCCTGTTGAAATAGATACAGTATTATTACAAAAGAAGATTAATTTAAAATTACAAACTAATTTAAATAATTATACAGTTACTAAAATTGAAGCATTAGATGTTCCAGATGATGCTGTAACTATTACTAAGAAAAGTAATGGATCATATGATTTTGAATTTACATCTAACTATTATGATAAAGTGGTATTTAAGATTACTACATCTGATAATAAAGAACAATACATATATATTAATAGAAGAACAACAGATCCTTGGATTAGAACTGATAATGGTAAGGAAGGAATAGTTGTAGAAACATTCTTTGATAGAAATAAGACTTATAAAGATTTAGATGTTATTGCTAAGATAGTTTATAAAGATGGTTCATCAAAAGTCGTTCATTTAGATGCTGAAAAAGGATTAGATGATGGGCTTGGTAATTATATAGATGATTATGAGGTAGATGAACAAACATCAGGTGATGCTAGTCAACCAAAAGGAAAAGGAATGAAGAGAGCTAACTTTGTTTATTCCATGAGTAAAGCTGATTTAAAGAAAGTTGAAAATATTTATATTAATGTAGAATTCAAAGGAAGTACATCAACTGTATTTGCTGGTAACTTTGTTGGTAGTGGTAAAGGTGATGTTATTGAAATGAAGTATTGGGAGGATAGATTAAATTAATGAAAAAGTTAGGTTTATTAATATTATTACTTGTTCTTCCATTTGCTGTTAATGCTGCTACTAGTATTAATGTTAAATCATTAGATGCTTCTGTTAGTGGAACTACAATTAATTATAATGGTGAAATGGAAGATGGCAGTGTTGCTGTCATGTGTAAATTATATGATGGAGATAATGAAATAGATTATCTATCATCTCAAGTTAATTCAAATAAGTTTGAAGGATCATTTTCTGTTGATAAAGCTGGAACTTATAAACTAAGATGTGCCAATTATGAAGGTGGAGAAATTAAAGAAGTTGAAGTAACAACAACTGAAAATAAAACAAATCCAACAACAGGAGATACTATTTATACATATATAGCTATAGGTGCTGGTGCATTAATAGTAATTGGTATTATAGTAGTTATATTAACTAGAAAGAAAAAAGATAAATAAGATATAAGATAACTTATATCTTTTTTCTTTTATTTATGTTAAAATTATCTTATAGTGATAATAGGATAAAAGGGTGATTTATATGGCACTTAAAGAGCATTATAAAATTGATTATAAAAAGATATTACCATCAAGTTCTTCAGTTATTAAGGATAATAACTATAGAATTACTGTTTTAAGTCCAATTCTTTTAAGACTTGAATATTCTTTAAGTGGTGAATTTGAAGATAGACCTACTGAACTTGTAATGAATAGAAAGTTTCCTGAAGTTAAATTTGATAAAAAAGAAGATGATAAATATTTAACTATTGAAACTGATTATTTCAAATTAACATATATAAAGAATCAACCTTTTACAGGTACTAAAGTATCGCCTGAACAAAACTTAAAAATAGAATTAAAAGATACAGATAAATATTGGTATTATAATCATCCAGAGGTAAGAAACTTTGGTGCACCAACAACTCCATTAGATGGAATGGAAGGTAAACTTAAATTTGGTAAAGGGTTATATTCTACAGATGGATTTACTTCTATAGATGATTCTAAATCATTAATCTACAACGAAGATGGATCATTAGGTAAGAGAAGTGATTCACGTATAGATGTATATGTATTCATGTATAAACGTGATTTTGGTGCAGCTTTAAGAGATTATTTCACACTTACAGGATTTCCTCCATTAATACCTAGATATTCATTGGGTATTTGGTGGAATAGAAATAAACCTTATAGTTCTAAAGATATTGAAAAGTTAATATTTAAATTTGATAAGAATAGAGTACCTATGTCAGTTTTGATGTTAGGTGATGATTGGCATAGACAAAATGGTAAGATGAAATCAGGATTCTCATTTAACTTAGAGTTAATCAAGAGACCTAAGAGAGTTGCTGAATTCTTACATAGTAAAAATATAAGACTTGCTTTAAAGATTAATCCTATAGAAGGGATATCAAATAAAGAAGATTATTATTTACCATTTAAGAAATCATCTGGATTAGATGAAAATAAACAAGGTATACTCCCATTTAATGTATTTAATCCAAATACTTTAAATGCATATTTTGATTATTTAATCCACCCATTAATGAACTATGGTGTTGATTTCTTCTGGTTGGATTATTATAATCCTAATGATTTATCAACATTAAGAGCATTAACACATTATCATTTCTATGATTTTAAACAATTAGTTAATAGACGTGGAATTACATTTGCAAGACCAGCTGGACTTGCGGCTCATAGATACCCAATTATCTATACAGGACAAACTAAAGTAGATTGGAAGAATCTTGAGACAATGCCTCAATATAATTCAGCTGCATCTAACTTAGGTTTATCATGGATATCAAATGATATAGGAGGATCAACAGGTGGAACCGAAGACTCTGAGTTATATTCAAGATTTATACAATTTGGATGTTTCTCACCAATCTTAAGATTATCTGCTGATGCTGGATACTATTATAAGAGAGAACCATGGAAATGGGATGTAACAACATCTTCTATAGTTACTCAATATTTAAGATTAAGACATTCACTTATTCCATATCTTTATAGTGAAGCATATAGATATTCAAGATCAGGTTTACCATTAGTACAACCATTGTATTATAGATATCCTGAAATATATGATGAACCATTATATAAGAATGAATATTATTTTGGTTCTAACTTACTTGTTGCACCTATTACAACAAGACAAGAACCAGTCATGGATAGAGCAATCTTAAAATTATATTTACCTGAAGGTGTATGGTATGATTTCACTACAGGTAAGAAATATACAGGTGGAAGACGTTATACAGCCTTCTATAAAAGAGAAGATTATCCTGTATTTGCTAAACAAGGTACAATTATACCTTTAGCAATATTAGATGATAAGAACTTAAATGATACTAAACCACCAAAGAATATGGAAATACAAGTATTCCCTGGTGCTTCTAGTACATATGAAATGTATGAAGATGATGGTTTATCATCATTATATGAAAAGGGTTATTTTATAGTTACTGATATCGACTATGCATATCAAAAAAATAACTTCACAGTTACTATTAGACCAGTAGCTGGTAAGTCAGGAATTATCCCTGATTATAGACAATATAGAATAAGATTTAGAAATACTAAAGAACCTGATGATATAGTTGTTCATTGTGGAACTGAAAAAGTTAAAGGTGTTCAAACCTATATTGATGATAATGACTTCATAGTTGATTTACCATCATTATCTACAATTAAACAAATATCTGTATCATGTAAGGGTAAAGATATTGAAATTGATGCATTAAGAATCATCAATGATGATATTGATTCAATCTTAAATGATTTACCAATTGAAACAAGATTAAAAGAAGAAATAGGTAAGGTATTCTACAGTAACCTTGAGATTAAACAAAAACGTATAGCTGTACGTAGATTAGATAAGAAAGGTGTACCAAATAAATATATTAACCTATTCTTAAAATTACTTGAATATATGGCAGAACTTTAGTATAATCAAGTTTAAGCAAATGAGGAAAAGGTAGTAATAAATGAAAATACCTAAAGAGAGTTCACGGTTGGTGTAAGTGAATGGTTAAGTAATTTATGAATTAGGTTTCTGATGTGGATGGTTTAATACCTTTATCATTATAATAAGAAGTAATTAAGGTGGTACCACGATAATCTCGTCCTTTGGAGATATCGTGGCCTTTTTTATTTAGAAAGAAGGAATAAATATGGAAATTAATGAAACAAGAAGAATTGAAAAGAAATGGCAAGATTATTGGGAAAAGAATCAAACATTTAAAACAGATATAAGAGATTTTTCTAAGCCTAAGTTTTATGCATTAGATATGTTTCCATATCCATCAGGTGTAGGATTACATGCTGGACATCCTGAAGGATATACTGCAACAGATATAGTATCTCGTATGAAGAGAATGCAAGGTTATAATGTTTTACACCCAATGGGATATGATTCATTTGGTTTACCAGCTGAACAATATGCTGTTCAAACAGGTAATCATCCTGCAGGTTTTACTGAAAAGAATATCGAAACATTCTCTAAGCAATTAAAAGAATTAGGTTTTGATTATGATTGGGATAGATGTATTGCTACATCAGATCCTAAGTACTATAAATGGACTCAATGGATATTCAAACAATTATATAATGATGGATATGCTAAGTATGTAGATATGCCAGTTAACTGGTGTGAAGAATTAGGTACAGTTCTTTCTAATGATGAAGTAATTGATGGTAAATCTGAAAGAGGTGGATTCCCAGTTGTTCGTAAGAATATGAAACAACTTTGTATTGATCAACCTAAGTTTGCTGAAAGATTACTTGAAGGATTAGATGAACTTGATTGGCCTCTTTCAACAAAAGAAATGCAAAAGAACTGGATAGGTAAATCTACTGGTGTTGAAATGGATGTTGAAATTGCTGGTGGTGGTAAGTTCTCAATATTTACTACATGTATTGAAACAGTATATGGTATTACATTCTTTGTTATTGCACCAGATGGAAAACTAATCCAAGAATTAATGGATAGAGTAGAAAATAAAGATGAAGTACAAGCTTATATAGATGAAACAGCTAAGAAGTCTGCTATGGATAGAACTGAATTAAATAAGGGTAAATCTGGAGTAGAAGTTAAAGGTGTTAAAGCTATTAATCCAATTAATCACGAAGAAGTACCAATCTTCTTAGGTGACTTTGTATTAGGCGATTATGGTACAGGTGCTGTAATGGCTGTTCCTGCACATGATCAAAGAGACTTTGAATATGCTAAAGAACATAACCTTGAAATAATTGAAGTTATTGAAGGCGGAAATATTCAAGAAAGAGCTTGGGAAAAATATGATTATTTAGGAAAAGGATGCAAGTTAGTTAACTCTGAAGAATTTACAGGTTTAACTGTTGAAGAAGCAAAAGAAAAAATAACTGATAAATTAGTTGAAGAAGGTATTGCTAAGAGAACAGTTAACTATAAATTTAGAGAATGGATATTTGCAAGACAAAGATATTGGGGAGAACCTGTTCCAATTGTTCATGGTGAAGATGGTAAAGATTACGTATTACCAGATGATGAATTACCACTTGAACTTCCTGTACTTGATGATTATCAAGGTCATAATGGAAAAGCTCCACTTGAAAATGCTGAAGAATGGAAACATTATGATAAAAATGGTATTAAAGGTTTAAGAGAAACTTCTACAATGCCTGGTTCTGCTGGATCATCTTGGTATTTCTTAAGATATATTGATCCACATAATGATGAAGTATTTGCAGATAAAGAATTACTTGAACATTGGATGCCAGTTGATTTATATATAGGTGGACCTGAACATGCCGTTGGACACTTAATGTATGCAAGAATTTGGAATAATTACTTATATGATAAAGGATTATCTCCAGTTAAAGAACCATTCAAAAAACTTGTTCATCAAGGTATGATTTTAGGATCAAATGGTATTAAAATGGGTAAACGTTTCCCTGAATTTGTTGTTAATCCATCTGATGTAGTAGCTAAATATGGTGCTGATACATTAAGATTATATGAAATGTTCATGGGACCTCTTGAAGCATCTAAACCTTGGTCTGATCAAGGTGTTGAAGGTGCAAGAAAATTCTTGGATAGGGTTTATCGAGCAATTGTTGAAGATAACAAAGTTAAAGATGAAGAAAATAAGAATCTTGAAGTACCTTATAATAAGATGGTTAAGAAAGTTACAAACGACTTTGAAGCATTAGGATTTAATACAGCTATATCTGAAATGATGGTATTTATTAATGCTGTATATAAAGAAGATGTATTACCTAGAGAATATGCTGAAGGATTTGTTAAGTTATTAAATCCTATTTGTCCTCATATAACTGAAGAAATGTGGGAACAACTAGGACATGATAAGACTATAGCATTTGAACCATGGCCAACATATGATGAATCTAAGACTATAGATGATACTATTTCAATTGGAGTACAAGTAAATGGTAAGTTAAGAGGTAGCATTGAAATTACTCAAGATGAAGATGAAGAATCAGTTAAAGCTAAAGCTTTAGCTCATGAAAATGTAATTAAGTTTACTGAAGGAAAAGAAATAGTTAAAGTTATAGTTATTAAAGGTAAGATTGTTAATATAGTAATTAAGGGATAGATAAAAATCTATTCCTTTTTTATTTTATATATGGTATTCTTATATAAGAATAGGGGTATGTGAAATGAAACATATTAAGTATTTATTAATTGCTATTTTATTATTACCTATATCTGTATTTGCGTATGAAATAAAATGTGAAGATAAAGGTATATATGGATATGAAGATACATTTTCATGTGTATTAAAAGGTAATTCTGGAGTTACATATGAATCTATATCTGGTGAATTAGAAAAGAATAGTACTTCTGTATTATCATGTGAAATAGAGAAGTTAGATAATGGTTTAGAAATAATGTCGTCTGAAGATAATCAAGGTACATCTTTTTCTTTAAGTGGTACTTTAAATAGTGAAGATATTGTTAAGTATAATTGTAAGGTAGCTACAAAACCATCTATGTCTCAACAAGAACAATTAGTTATACCTGAATTAAAGTATGATATATCTGATGATAATAAAACTGAAACAACTGAAGTAATAAGAAGTAATGCTGTAAGAATTCAAGAATATATTGAAACTCCTACAGGTGATACAAAACCAAGAGATACTTCAAATCCTAATAGTAGAGCTAAAGAAATAAAAATAAATAATGATTCAAGTATTTTTACTTTCTCTTCATTCAAGACTATATATGATATTGAATTGAAATATGAAGTATCTGACATAGAGTTATTCATTGTTCCAAATAATGAGAATGCAACATATGAAGTAAAAGGTAATACTCAATTAGAAATAGGTATGAATGTAATTGATGTATATATTATTTCTCCAGATGAAACATCTAAGACATGTTATACATTAAATATTAAGAGATTAAAAAGAGGAGAGGATATTTATTATCCTGAAAAAGACTCATCTTTATCTGATTTAAAGGTAGATGGATATACTATTAATTTTGAAAGTGTTATTAATGAATATAGAGTTCATTTAACATATGATGTTGATAGTTTAAAAGTAGTGGCAACACCTAAGGAAAGTGGATCAATTGTTGAAATATCAAATACATCAAATCTTCATAATGGATCAGTTATTGAAATAAATGTTACATCTCAAGATGGATCAAATAAGTCAACTTATTATATTAAGATAACTAAGGATTCACCACCTAAAGACTATCGTAATCTTATATATGGTGGAGCAATAGTAGTTGCTATAGTAGTAGTTATAATAATAATTATTATTACTAATACCAGAAATAAAAATAATCCTTTAATAAAAGGAAAAAATAAAAAAGAGGATAAAAATGTTCCTCCAGTTCAACCAGTTGTTCAAGAACAACCTGTAGCACCAGAACAATTACCTACACCTATTGTAGAGACTCCTAGTACTCCTCAACCAGTTGTTCCTCCAACTCCTGAAGTTCCTGCAACTCCAGCACCAACACCTATGCCACAAGTGGAAGTTCAACAACCTGTTCAACCAGAAGGAACTATTCCACCTCAACAATAAATATAATTATCCCTTATTGGGATGATTTTTTGTTATATCTCCTATTCCAAATCGAGAATTTTTCATAGTTAATTATTGCCATATAATTAAAATAGAAAGGAGATATAAAATGAATAACATTAATGCAAAAGAATATTTATCTAAGTTTAGTAATACCGAATTATGTTCAATTCAAAATCTAATAAGAGATTATTATTTATTAAATAAAAGTGAATTAAGTAAAGAATTATATGAAGAACTACAAAGTAGAAATGTTACTTTATTACCAGGATATCTAATAGATATAAAAATACTTGAAAGAGCATTTAGTAAAATGAATAAAGAAGAATTAATATTTACTAATTATTTATTAGAGAATTCTTATAAATATATAAACTTTATATATAATACCTGTTATTTATTAAATGATGCTAATACATATATAAATAGTATTGTTGAAAGAGATAATCTTGATATTGATGAAATTAGAGATAAAGCTTTCTATGGAAAACCTTTATCATATGAAGAAGCATCATATTTAAAAGAACATTCATCATTAGACAATTATTCGGTTCTGTTTAAAAAAGATGAAGAAGAAATAACTGCTGATGACTTCTATAATTATTTTAATAAAACACGCAAATAAAAAAGAGATATTAAATCTCTTTTTTTATATCTTTCTATATAATCCTATAGCCTTACCTAAAACTGTACAATTAGATAATATAATTGGATCTAATGCATCATTTTCAGGTTGTAATCTAATATGATCAGCTTCTTTATAAAATCTTTTTAATGTTACATCATTATCTTCAGTCATTGCAACAACTATATCTCCATTATTACATGTAGGTTGTTGAGCAATAATTACTATATCTTTATCATATATACCAGCATTAATCATTGAATCACCATTACATTGTAATGTGAATATTGATTTATTCTCAGGTATAAGTGATGCAGGAAGTGAGAATGTATCTTCAGGATTTTCAATTGCTTCAATTGGATCTCCACATGCAACTCTTCCTAAAAGTGGTACCATTACTACTTCTTCTGTTGGTTCTAAGTATTCATTATCACCACTGATTTCAATAGTTCTAAATTTACCATCTTGTTTTTTAATAAATCCTTTTTTCTCTAATTCTTTTAAATGTGTATGAACTGTAGCAGGTGAAGATAACTTTAATCCTGTACATATTTCTCTAACTGCTGGTGGATAACCATGTTCAGCTATAAACTTTTTTAAGAAGTCTAATACAACACTTTGTTTACTTGTTAAGTTATTTCCAGATGATTTTCTCATATTACCATCCTCCTAATTACATAATAGCAAACAAATATACGAATGTCAAACAATTGTTTATTATTTTATAGATATTTGCATATGTTTTATGGTATAATCTTTTAGATGTGAGGGGATAACTATGAAGACACCTGATATGTTAGAAGCTAAGAAGAGATGTAAGGATAATAATACAGAGTTTATCTATGTTAATCCTATAATCAATAATTCTTATGATGGAAAGAAATATTATATTAGAACTTATGGATGCCAAATGAATGTGCATGACTCTGAAGAAATAGCAGGTATGTTAGAAAATCTTGGTTTTGTTCCAACTGAAGAGATGGAAGAAGCTGATCTAATACTATTAAATACATGTGCTATAAGAGAGAATGCTCATGAAAAAGTATTTGGTTTCTTAGGTAGATGTAAACATATTAAAGAAAAGATTAATAAAGACTTAATTATTTGTTTATGTGGATGTATGGCTCAAGAAAAATCTGTAGTAGATGAGATAATGAGTAAACATAAATACATAGATTTAGTATTTGGTACACATAATATACATGAATTACCTGGATACTTAATGCAATTAACAGGTAAGTTAGATGTAGAAGTATTATCTAATGATGAAAATGTTTATGAAGTAGGAGAAACATTTGTAAGGGCATCTAAATATACTGCATGGGTCAATATCATGTATGGATGTGATAAGTTCTGTACTTATTGTATAGTTCCTTATACTAGAGGTAAAGAAAGATCAAGAAAATCACAAGATATTTTAAAAGAAGTACAAAAACTAAAAGAAAATGGATATAAAGAAGTTACTTTATTAGGCCAAAATGTAAATGCATATGGAAGAGATAGAGATGATGAAATATCATTTGCTAAGCTTTTAGAAGAAACGGCTAAAATAGGTATTGAAAGAGTAAGATTTGTTACATCTCATCCTTGGAACTTTACTGATGAAATGATAGATGTAATAGCTAAATATGATAATATTATGCCTTATATTCATTTACCGTTACAAAGTGGATCAGATAGAATCTTAAAACTAATGGGTAGAAGATATACTCAAGAAGAATACTTAGAATTATTTAATAAGTTAAAGAGTAAGATTAAAGATGTATCTATTACAACAGATATAATTGTAGGTTTCCCTGGTGAAACAGAAGAAGATTTTGAAGAAACATTAAATGTAGTTAATAAGTGTAAGTATGATGGAGCATTCACATTTATCTTTAGTCCAAGAGTAGGTACTCCTGCAGCTGAGATGAAAGATGATACACCTATGGGAGTTAAAGAAGATAGATTACATAGATTAAATGAATTAATTAATCAATATTCAAATGAATCTAATCAAAAATACTTAAATAAAAAGGTAAAAGTATTATTAACTGATTATTCAGATAGAGATAAATATAAACTATCAGGTTATACTGATACTATGAAATTAGTTAATGTTGATTGTGATGAATCATTATTAGGTGAAATAGTAGAAGTTACTATAACTGATGCTAAATCATTCTCATTAGATGGAAAAGTAGAATAATATCTACTTTTTTATTTTATTTTTAATCAATATTTGATATAATTTAGTATGAGAATAGAGGGATTGAGATGGAAGATAATAATCAAAATAATCAAGTACAACAAGAACCTACACAACCAGCACAAGATCCTAGACTTATTCAACCTGAAATAATAGGTGAATTAAGAAAGGAAAAAATAGGTAAACCTATTTTGGTTATTGAATTATTTTTATTATTTGGAATTGTATTTGCATCACTTCCATTTATCAATGGTCAGTTAAATGATGAAAATAGTTTCTTATATAAATTAATTCATGGTCAAGGTTTTGGTGGAGGAACAGTTGTAACAACTACAAAACCAGTTACTCCTGGAGAAGAATATTTAGATGGTAAAGAATTAAATCTATTACAAAGTGATTCAAAGATTAGATTTAATAATATCATTCTAAAAGATATTCAAATAAATAATAATTCAATTGGATTAACTATGTATACTTTATCAAGTACAGCTAATCTTAATGAAAGTGATTATTATTTAGAGGTTTCATCTTCATCTGGAAATATTATTATAGCCTTAAAATTAATGGGTGAACTTGATACTGTTGAAAAACAAGTAACATTAGATGCTGGAAAAGTAACATTTAATAATACTTTAAGTTATCAAGGTAGAATAGTTGAGATGAAAGATAAAGATTATCCAGAAGCAGAATTAACTAAAGATGAATTAGGTAATGCTCAAATGGTATGTAAGAAAGATACAAGATTAATTACATATTCATTTAAGAATGATTATTTAGTAACTATTCATGATGAAGAAAATGTTAATAGTTCTAATAAAGATTATATTAATCTATTAGCAGCTGCTAGACAAAAAGCTAGTTCATTAGGTACAGAAATAGCTAGTGTAGAAGAAGTAGATAATGGTTATAAATATAAAGCTACTATAGACTTATCTGGTGATTATAAAATACCTACAAGTGTTAAAGATTATGATTATTATCCTGCTAATACTTTGGCTAAGAAAATCAAATATGCACAAATAGGTAAAGGATATGATTGCGAATGACATATAACTTTTGTATAAATGATTTTGAAGGTCCATTGGACCTTCTATTACATTTAATAAGATCTAATCAAATGGATATTTATAATATCAATGTTGAAAGTATAACAAAACAATATGTAGATTTTATTAATAATAGTAAAGATATGAATATGGATATAGCTTCTGAATATTTAGTCATGGCATCTGAACTTATACATTTAAAGTCTAAGTTATTACTTCATAAGGATGATACAGTTGAAGAGGATGATGAAAATTTTGAAATTAATTCAGAAGAAGATTTAAGAAATAAGTTATTAGCATATGAAGAAATGAAAAGAATAACTGGAGAATTTAGTATATTAGAAGATAAAAGAAGTGAGTTCTATACTAAATTACCTAGTAACTTATCAGAATATAAAGAACCAGATACAATAGTACAAGGTGATACTACAGTAGATGATCTAGTAAATGCTTTTAAGTTATTCTTAGAAAGAGAAAAGTATAATAAACCTCTTAATACTAAAATAACTAAGAAAGAGTACTCAGTAAGTGAAAGATCATCTGAAATAAGAAGTATCTTAAAACAAAGAAAAAAATGTGATTTTACATCTTTATTTGAGGAATTAACTAAACCTTATGTTGTAGTTACATTCTTATCAATATTAGAGATGAGTAAGAATAAAGAAATAAATATTACACAAGATAAAACATTTGGTAACATTACAGTAGAAATGGTGTGATTATAAATGGATGATAAACTTAAAGAAAAATTAGGTATACTTGAAGGTATCTTATTTGTTGTTGGTGATGAAGGAATAGACTTGAAGAGTTTATCTGAAATCATGGATGAAAAAGAAGAAGATATAAAAGAGTATTTAAAAGAATTAAAAAAGAGATATGAACAACCTGAATATGGATTAAGAATATCTTATTTAGGTAATGCTTTTAAATTAACAACTAAGAAAGAACATAAAGATTATTATGAAAAATTAGCTTATAATCCTACTACAAATAAATTATCTAATGCTGCATTAGAGATACTTGCAATTATAGCTTATAAACAACCAATTACAAATCCTGAAATATCTGATATAAGAGGAGTTCAATCAGGACAATTAGTAAGAAAACTAGTTGCTAAAGGATTAGTTAAAGAAGCAGGTAAATCTGATATGCCTGGAAGACCTAATTTATATAAAACTACATCAGAATTCTTAGATTACTTTGGATTAGCTACTATAGATGACTTACCAGAGATTAAAGAAGAAAATACAGAAGAAGAGAATAGTGAAGTTGAATTATTCTCATCAATTTATAAAGATAATGTTGAAAACGAGTAATATCTCGTTTTTATTTTATATGTATGATATAATTATATATGTAATGCCCTTGTGGTGGAATTGGTAGACACGTTGGACTCAAAATCCAATGGAGTTAAATCCGTATCGGTTCGAGTCCGATCAGGGGCACCATATAAAAAATAAAAGTAGCAATTAATGCTACTTTTTATTTTGTAATAATATTTTTACTTGCTACAAGCGTTTTAATTCTATGTGGATTTTTATCTAAATTTGCTATATGAACATATCCTTGTCTACTAGTACATTGAATAAATCTTCTATCACCTATATATAATCCAGCATGACCTGGATATTTATTAAACTCAGTTGGCTCAAATTCATCTTTTGATTGACTATGGAATAATAAGATATCTCCTTTTTTAATTGAATCAATATCTTTATTCATATCATTGTCTTTATAATAAGTAAGTGTTCCATTAGGACTAGTCATTATCATAGTAGTAGTGGATTCTCCTTTACCACCTTCGAATATATCTATTCCTAGAATTTCGCTATATACATACCATACAAATCCTGCACAATCAAATGTATCAGGACCTTGAGTTCCATGTACATATTCTTTTTTTAACTGTAGTTTAGCAAATTCAATAATTTTATTTCTTAAATCTTCTTCAGTATAAGTATTTGCTTTAATCACCTATTCTTTAACTAATACTTTTTCACCTTTTTGTAATACTTTATAAACATATACTGCTTCATCATGTGGTGTATTAATACATCCATGTGATCCATTACCAATATATGTGTCTCCACCAAAGTCTGGTGTTTTTCTCCAGTAGGCATCATGAATACCTTCGCCACCATTATAGTATGTTACTACATCTACATGTGTATTAGGTATTATGTCTAAATTTTCTGCTTTTGTATGAACTGTGAATAATCCAACATCGCTTTGTCTATCAGTTCCTCTTGTACCTGTAACAACAGGAGTACAAACTGTTAATACATTTCCTTCATATAATCTTAACTCTTGATTAGATCTATCAATAACAGCTAGGTTACCATCTAATGTTTGAACATTATCTTTAGGAATAAATCCAACATAATCAATAGTTTGAACTAAATAACAATTATCTAATTCTTTATATATTTCAATGAACTCTAATTTATCTAATGTTGCATATTCATTATTTAATTCATAATTATCATATATTGGAGTTTCATATCTAACATAACCTTTATCAATCATTTCAGTGTTCATTATTTTCTTAGTTGATTGATAAGTATTATTCTTATTAACATATCCTATTTTACCATAGTAATTAATTAAATAATTAGTTTCATCTTCATCTAATAACATATAATCATGATTAGGAGTAAGATAACCAATTATTTCATTATTTGAATTTTTAATAGGTGTTTTATTATTTGTTTTAATAACATCTATATCAGTTGTATTATATTCTAAAGAATTATCTTCTACATATGGTGTTTCTTCTATATTAGTTTCTTTTTCTATATTACTTTCTTCTTCAATTGGTTCTTCAATTATAATAGGTTTAGTTTCAATTATTTCACTTGTAACATCTTGTTTTACTTCACATCCACCTATAAATATAAATGATGCTAATAATCCACTTAATAATAGTTTTTTCTTGAATAATTTCTTCATGGTAATAACCCCTTTGACAAGTAAATATTATACTAAAAATAGGGTATTTAGTCAAAAAAAGAAAGTGTTTATTTTGTGATATTTATGTATTATAATAGTCAATTATAGGAAGTGATTATATGAGTAGCGAAGGTAGATTCGACAATGGTGGGGTATTTTATATTCCTAAATGTGGAAGAGTAGTTGAAACACCTAAAGCTAAACAACTAGGTAGTTTTATTGATGCAAGAGTTTCACCATATGAAGTAGTGGAAGATTTAAGAAAGTATGAAGGATTATTACCTGAAACAAGTCATTGGAATTTAGAACCAGGTAAAACATATTATGTTGTTAGAAATTCATCTATTATTAAGTTCTCAATACCTGAAAATATTAAAGATATTAAAAGTGTTAATTTAGTATTAGTACATAATGATTCACCAACATTTAAAATTAAACCTAATTCAGAAATATATTCTAATGGTTTTACAAAATTAAATGTTGAACCTTATGGAGGTATGATTGATTATTCATGGTTTGATAGACCATTAGGAATAGCAGGTAGAGTTGCATTAAATACTCGTGATGGTATAACTATGAGAGATATAAGTATAAATAAAGATATATTAACAATACCTAGTCAAGCTATTCACATTAATAATCAAGTAAATAAAGGAATAGAATTTAATAGACAAAAAGATTTATTACCTATCTTAGGCCAAGGAGAATTAAAAGTAGAAGATATAATTAAAGAATATAATGATTATATTAAAGAAGATATTATTGATTATGATCTAAGTTTGTATGTTAGAGAACCATCTAAAATAATAGGAGCAAATAAAGAATTCTTACAAGCACCTAGATTAGATGATTTAGGAAGTTTATTCCCAGCTAATGAAGCATTTGAAGATGCTCATAATGATGGAGCAATAAATGTATTATGTGTTCTTAATAATGAAGAAATAGGATCATTAACAAATCAAGGAGCAGATTCAACATTTGTATCTGATGTATTACATAGAATTGGAAAAGAATTAAACATAGGTATTAGAAGATTATTAAGACAAGGTATAGCTATATCAGCTGATAATGCTCATGCAGTTCATCCTAATGCTGCTGAGAAAGCTGACCCAACAAATAAAGTTGAAATAAATAAAGGTGTAGCTATTAAACATCATACAAATTATGCAACAGATTCATTATCTAGTGCAGTATTTAAAAGAATATGTATGAATGCTGATGTACCTTATCAAGATTATGCTCATAGATCTGATATGAGATGTGGAGCTACTTTAGGCCCAATAGCTCAATCACATATTCCTTGTGATATAGTTGATATTGGTGTACCTCAATGGGGAATGCATTCAGCTGTTGAAACATGTGGTGTAGATGATATTGAATATATGTATCAAGCATTAAAAGAATACTATGAATCAATTATTACTAGACCTAACTATTATGATATTGATATTAAAAGAAAATAAAACTACTTTAACTAGTAGTTTTTTTATATTATAATTATCATGGTGATGATAATGAAACTTGCAAAAAAATACTTTTTATATTTAGTTAGATGGCAATTATCTACTCCAATATTAGCAATAGTATTAAAACTATTATCAAATATGTCTACTTTATGGGCTACAATTATAGCTAATTTAATAGGTGGATTAATATTCTTCTGGATAGATAAAATAATATTTAAGAAGAAAAGTGATGTTCCTTTATGGGAAATAGAAGATGAAGTTGAATGTCATGATTGTCATAAGAAGACAAAAGGATATAGAATTGTTTCTTGGGGTAATTATGATCGTACAGAAGATAAACATCCACAATTTAGATGTAAAGAGTGTAGTATAAAGAAAATGAATACAATATCAAAATAACTATTGTTATAGTTATTTTTTTCTTTTATTTATTAACATTTATTGATATAATAATTCCTTGCAGGGTGGTTTATTATGAATAGATTCGAATTTAAAGAAGTGTTAAAACAAGAAGGTATAAGAGATACATATTCTTTTACTGAAGGTAGATATGGTGAACATGAAGATGTTTATTATTGGAATGATTTAGTAATTTATTTTAGTGGATCTTATTATACAGTTATTAAAGGACGTATTCCTAAAGAAGTGGCTAGAAAAATATATGAATTAGATCTTTTAGGTGATGAATACTCTATAAGATTTCAAGGTGCTGAAAGAGGAAGAAAAATAGATGATAATCATATCTATTATCATATAGATACATTTGAAGGTTTATTATTATTCTTAGAAGTATATAAGAACTATTTAGAAGATTATATTGATAAACCTATAGATTTAGATAGTATGGTTGCTGATATTAAAAAGAATCTATTAAAGTTAAGTAAAGCAAATATATCTAATGATGAATGGGTAAATAAACATAATAGATTCAGTGAAATATATAATTCTACAGTTGAAACAAATGGAAATGAATTAATGCAAACATTAAGAGATAAGATAGATGAATATGATAAAACAGTTAATCCATTCTTAAATGAAGATATTGATGAAATAACTAATACATATGATTTATCTAAAATGAAATTATCTGTTGATTATGTTACTAATGAATGTGATTTAAAGATTACATCAGAAGAAAACAAGACAGAAAATCATTTCTATAGAACTAATGATGGATTCCATTTTAATACATCTTTCATAGCTGAAAATGGAGATAGATATTCATGTTATCATTATTTTGATAGAACAGTTGAAGGAAATTGCACTGGAGAAATAATTAAAGTATCAAAGGTTGCTAAAGATAACGAGAGAGTGTCTTATACATTTACTTATAATATTACAAATGGAACATTTGAATTTACTGATGGACATAAGATACCAGCTATTCTTGAAGTTGTATCTCAAATAATAGATGAATTAAATAGATATATAGATAAAGCAAAATTATCTTATAGTAATTCAATAAAAGATAATAAAAAACTAGTATAATACTAGTTTTTTTATGTAAAGTATAATTGAGTAGTTATAGTAACATATATTACAATTAATATAATAGGAGTGGTATTATGAGTAAACTAAAGTTTATAATTAGTTCATATATTATAGTTCTATTAATTGTAGGTATGTTATCTATATCTGTTGTATTAAATAATAAAACATATAGTTTACCTGATGCCGATGTATATGCTAATAATATAGCAATAAATGATATAGAAGTATTAAATAGAATTGATAGTAAAAGAGTAGATGGACCTAATTTATCTGGTGATGATATAAATGTTGATTTAATACTATTACCTAATGAAACATATACATTTAGATATGATATTGTTAATTCAACTAATAGGGATTATACATTAAAGGAATTCTTAATCAGTTGTGATAACAATGAGAATGCTGGTAATTATTTAAATATTGATGCTCAATTTGAAAATGGTGAATTATTAAAGGATAATACTTTAATACCATCTAAAACTAAAAGAACAGTATATGTAACTATTAAATATAATAAAGAGTTAAATGGTAAACAACCATTCAAACTATATTTTGAATCAGAGTTTATCTAGGATAGCACTTGCTATCTTTTTTTATTAAATGATATAATACTTTTGCTAAATGGAGGGGATATTCATGAAGGTATTAATAAAAACATTAGGATGTAAGGTTAATTCATATGAATCAGAATCTATAGAAGAAGATTTTGTTAATCATGGATATGAAATAACTGATAATCCAAGTGATGCAGATGTAATTATAATTAATACTTGTACTGTAACAAATCAAGCTGATGCTAAATCTCGTAAGATTATTAGACAATTAAGAAGAGAAAATGATAAAGCTTGTCTTGTTGTATGTGGTTGTTCATCAGAACATCATAAAGATAATATTAAAGATTTAGGTATGGATATCTTAATTGGTAACCATGGTAAGATGGAAATCTATAATCTTGTACAAGAATGGAATAAAAACCATGAACAAATAATAAAGTTTACTGATATGCGTAAGGTACAATTTGAAAATATGGGTATCAGAAAGATGGTAGGTAAAACAAGAGGTTTTGTTAAGATACAAGATGGATGTAATAATTTTTGTTCTTATTGTATTATTCCTTTCATGAGAGGTAATATTAGATCTAAAGATATAAATGATGCTATAAATGAAATAAATAATCTAGTAAATGATGGATATCAAGAAATAGTCTTAACAGGTATTCATACAGGTTCATATGGTGATGGAGAAGATTATGATTTAACTGATTTGATACATGAAATATCTAAGAATGATAAACTTAAAAGAATTAGAATATCATCTATTGAAATAACTGAATTAGATGATAAGTTCTTAAAAGAGTTTAAAGAGAATAAAAAGATATGTCCTCATCTACATGTACCTGTTCAATGTCCTAATGATAAGATATTAAAACTAATGAATAGAAAATATACATTACAAGAATATAAAGATAAAGTTAATGTATTAAGATCATTAAGAGATAATGTTAATATTACAACAGACTTAATTGTAGGTTTCCCAGGTGAAACTGATGAAGATTTTATGAATATCATGGAAGAATGTAAGAATATAGGATTCTCAAAGATACATACATTCCCTTATTCAAAAAGAGAAGGAACTAAAGCGTCTATCATGGAACAAGTTAAAGATGATGTTAAAAAAGATAGAGTTGATAAGATGTTAAGATTATCTGATATCTTAGAATCTAAGTATTATCAATCATTTATTGGTAAAGAATTAAATGTACTTGTAGAAACAGATTATGGTTTATCTGATAACTATATTAAAGTAGAATTAGATAAAGAGTGTAAAGAAAACACCTTTGTTGATGTAAAGATATGTGAAGTTGACGGAACAAAAGTAAAAGGTATAGTAATTAAATGATATACTTATTATAGGTGATACTATGACAAAGTATAATTTAAATAACAATGGAAAACCAATTGGTAAAGGAAACTTTAATAAGAAAAATATTAAATTATTAAAGGAAAGTTTATATATAACAGCACTAAGTTTTGTTGCATCATTAGCTATATGTTCTTGTACTCCTAAACCAACACCAGTTAAAGAAGAAACAAGTATAGTACAAGAGGATAAAAAAGATGATTTAAGATTAAATATAGAAGATGGCGTTATTAAACCTCATGATATGGTTGCTCCAGCTTATTTTATGTTTGATGAAAATAATAATTTATTAACTAATGATGATTTACAAAATACAGATAGCAAGACAATTACATTTGTTCCATCACAAGAAGTGACTGATGTAGGTTATGTACTTGATGATGACTTAGATGTTAGTATGAATGATTTAGATGCTAAATATGAATGGTGTGATTATTATTATCATCAATTATTAAGTAAAGTACAAGCTAATGATAATCGTGTAGATCCATCATTTGATGCTTTGAAAAGTGAATATGATTTATTAAATCTAAATCATGATGAACTTGCAGATTTTAAATCATATAAAGAATATATTAATACTAAGCCATCAATACAAAATGGTGAAAGATTTGATCAATTATTAGATAAATTTGCAGATGACTTAGCTTTATGGGTTGGTTTTAGTTATAAAGCTAAAGCCATACCACAAGCAGAAGTTGAAAGAGTTAAAGATATTGAAGAAATGGATAATATAGGTGGACCTTATTATAAAATAACAGATTATAGAGTACCTGCTAATACAACTTTATCAGAGTTGGTTGGTGGTTATGCAAATAATTCTAAACAATATGAAGATTTACTTGAACAAGTAATAAAAGATAATAATATAGAAAATCCTGATTTAATATATGAAGGACAAATATTAACTTTATCAGGATTAGATGAACAAGATTTAAATAACTTAGGATATAGATTACCTAATGAAGCAGAATTAGTTGATCAATATCTTAAATATTTTGCTGAAGTTGAAAACAGGGGATTACCAACATTAACTGGTGATGAACAAGCTGATCAAATAAAGGGTGAAATACTAGTTAGTATGAATGAATTCAGACAATTAGTAAATGAACCTGGTGAAAAAGATGAATTAGCATTAGCTAAATCAATTGTTGAAAAGATTAATACTTTAACTGGATATCAAATGGATATAGTAGCTCATAAGAGGTAATATATGAAGATGAGTGAGTATTTAAGTAAAAAAAGAATACTATTATTAGTTACTATAGTATTAATAATAACTATTATAATAGTATCTATATTCACTTTATTAAATAAGAATAAAGAAAGAAATAAAGTGCAAGAACAAGATTTCAGTGTTACTTATAATCTTAACAAGGAGACTTTTGCTCCTATGGATATAGAAACAGGGTTGAATACAATACCTTTATCAACAATTAATATTAAGAATAATAAGAATTATACACAAGAGTATAAATTAATAATTAAATCTAAAGAGAATTCAACATTAGAATTAAGTAAGGTATATATAAATATTAACAATGAAACTAAAGTATTATCTGATTATCAAGATGGTGTAGTATATCAAGGTTCTTTAAATTCTAAAAGTGATATAACAATATCATTCAAGACTTGGATAGCTGGGGACTTAATAACACCAGAAGATGAAGATAAAGTATTAAATTTAAAATATGATGTAATAAAAAAATAAGATTAGATTTCTCTCATCTTATTTTTATTTTTGTATGGATTTTTAGGATCTATCTTATCAACAAATAATATACCATTTAAATGATCTAATTCATGTTGATATGCTATAGATATATCTTCTCTTACACGAATTTGATATTCATTACCATCTACATCATAAGCTTTAAATGTACATCTTGCATATCTTGGTACAATTCCTTCTACAGGTCTGTTAACAGATAAACAACCTTCGCCTTCACCTACATATATTAATTCTTCTGAATGTGATATTATTTCAGGATTAATAACTATATGTCTTTTAAATGATCCATCTTCTAATTCTTCAGATACTACAAATATTCTATCCATAATACCCATTTGACAGAAAGATAAACCCATTCCTGGTCTAATATCATATTTTTCAGATATTTCTTCATCTTGTGATAACTCTAAATATGTTAATACATCATCAATTAATTTCTTAGTTTCTTCACTTAAAGGAAAAGTTACTTCTTTTGATACTTGATGTAATCTTTTATCCTTTTCATCTAATATCTTAATATCAGGTATTTTCATATATATCACCCCTTACGCACAAATAATTATAACAAAAAAGTAAAAAGATGTAAAATGCTATGGAGTATTATTCTTATTTATCATATTATATTAATGTACGCTAAAGAATAGGAAGGTGATTAATATGAAAAAAATAATAATAATTTCAGGAATTATTAGTTTTTTAGTGTTATCATCTTTTGTTGGAAATAAGATAATTACAGTTAATAAAGTAAATAATAATAACTTTAAAGAATCTAATTCATTTGAATATAAAGATTCTAATGATATTTTATTAGATAAGATTAATCAAGGATATAAAAAGATAAGTGTTAATATAGAGAATAATGTTATATCTTTTGATAAATCAAACACTATAACTGATTTAAACTATTCTATATATAATAAGTTAATAAATTCAGATAAATCTAAATGGAATATAATAACTAATAATCTAGTTGAAGATTATAAATATGAAAATAATAAGATTATAATTAATGATGATAATATAAATACAATATCTTTATCATTCATATATAATAATGATCAATATAATTTATCTTTAATTAAAGAAGAAGGATATTATAGATTAGTTCAATCTAAAGTTAAATTAATACATGGTAGAGAGAACTCTTTATGGTATGTATATTTTAATGATCTAGAAAGTGCTATTAAAGCTGCAAATAAGAATGATACTATTGTCTTATATGGTGATATAGAAGTTAATAATACTATTAAAGTAAATAAGAACATTAATATAATATCTAATCCTGGTAATAAATATTTAATAAGTAAAAAGGATGGATATTTATTTAAAGTAAGTAATAAGAGGATTAATATTAAAATTAATAATGTTAATATTAAAACTAATTCATTTATTAAAGGTAAATGTAAAACTAAATTAAATAATACTAAAATAATTAAAAGCATTAAATAATGCTTTTTTTATATTTATATGTTATATTAAGCGTGGTGATATTTATGATTATCGTTGTATGTGGACCTACTGGTGTGGGTAAAACAAAAATGAGTGTTGAATTAGCTAAGAAATATGATGCAGTTATATTAAATGCTGATTCAATGCAAGTATATAAAGAATTAAATATTGGTACAGCTAAAGTGACTGAAGAAGAAAAACAAGGTATACCTCATTATTTATTTGATATTAAAGAACCTGATGAAATGTATACAGTATATGATTATCAAAAAGATTTAAGAGAAAAATTAGAAGAGTTTAAAGACAAGAATATAGTTATAGTAGGAGGAACAGGATTATATATTAAAGCAGCTTTATATAACTATGAATTTAATACAGAAGAAGAAAGCAATACATATGATGATTTATCTAATGAAGAATTATATGAAATGGTTAAGAAGATAGATCCAACAAGCGAAACACATATCAATAATCGTAAGAGATTAATAAGAGAAGTCAATAGAGGTGGAACACCTAAGAATAAAGATGAATTATTATATCCTGCTATATTTATTGGATTAACAACTGATCGTGATACTTTATATGATA
>JAFXXB010000029.1 GCA_017542465.1 Bacilli bacterium
GTGGGATAATATATGGCATTAAATATTGTGTTGTATGAACCTGAGATACCAGGTAATACAGGTAATATTATGAGAACATGTGTAGCAACACATACTAAATTACATTTAATAGAACCATTAGGATTTTCTATGGATGAAAAATATATTAAAAGAAGTGGAGTTAATTATATAGATAACTGTGTGTATGAAATATATAAGAATTGGGATGATTTCTTATCTAAAAATAAAGGATCGTTTTATTATTACACTAGATATGGACATAGACCTCATTCAGATTATAAGTATGATGATGAATCAAATAATAATGAAGATATATATCTAGTATTTGGTAAAGAATCAACTGGTATACCAGCATCATTATTAAAAGATAAATTAGATAGATGTGCGCGCATTCCAATGACTGATAAGGTTAGAGCATTAAACTTATCTAACTGCGTAGCTTTAGTTTTATATGAAGCATTAAGACAAAGAGATTATGAAGATTTATTAAGGGATGAACCTGATGATGAAGGTCATAAGGGAAATCGTTTTATAGAAGATTTTGATGAATAATTTAAACTTGACTTTTATCTCTATATATTTATAATAGTTATTACATTTTAAAGAAGGGGGAAAAATATAATGACTAATGCTGAAAGCAGAATAAATGATATGATTAATTCGTTAGATGCTTTATATGATGAATACACTGACGTAAATGTTCGTTTAGTATGTATTTGTATGATTAAAAAGAGATATCCAAACATTAAATTAAGTTATAGTAAACCAGTTGGATTATCAGCTGAAGAAATTCAAAATCTTTCATATTCAGTTGAAGATAAAGATAAAATGTATGAAATGAGAGCTAATTTAAGAAACTTAAGTGAAATAGCTAAATTTAAAGCTGAATCTGAAGATGAAGAATTTATTGAAAAAAGCATGGGTATGGTAGATGCAGTTAAACAAGCATGTCCTGAATTATATGAAGAATTATACAATCAAATATTCCCATATGTTGATTATATTTTAGGTTCTACACAAACAGGTGCTGGAACAGGTAAAAAAAGAAGAGGTTAATTATTCCTCTTCTTTTATTTCGTCCTCTTCTACTATTTCAATTGCACTAACTGGGCACATATCAATAGCTTGTCTTACTTCTTCAGTTACTTCATCATTAATAACTGTTGAAGCTCCTTCTTCATCAAAATCAAATGTATTACCAGCTATTGCTACACAAGCACCACATCTTATGCATCTTTCACTATCTACTTTTACTTTTTCCATTTATATCTTCCTTTCAAATAAAATTATATTATAAATATAATAACATATCTATAAATATATAAAAATATGTGTTAAAATGTTTTTGTATGATAAGGTGATCAATATGCAATCTAGAATGGATAGATATAATACTGTTGATTCTAATGATACAAATGTTAGATCTAGAACTCAAAGAAATCAGAGTTTATATGAAAAGATAAAAACATCTGATATTAAGAGTTTTGATGTTAATAATAACATGAGTGTCATAGATGATAATATTAAATCAGTTAATATTAATAAAGTTCATAATCTCTTAGATGAAAAGTATGGTGATAATACTGCTAAAAGGAGAAGTATAGATTTACCAGAACTTGGAAATACCCAAGAGATGGATGTCATCATGGACACTAAGGAATATGATATAAATGCTATTATTGAAAAAGCTAAACAAGGGAAAAATATTGATTACTCTAAAGAAAGATTAAAGAAAGTTAGAGAAGCTCAATACGAAATATTAAATAATCTAGATTCAGAAATAGAAAACCTATCATCAGTAGATATAGCTAAAGAAAAAAGAAAAAAAGAAGAAGAAAA
>JAFXXB010000030.1 GCA_017542465.1 Bacilli bacterium
GTTAAATTACCATTTGTATGAATTGAATCATCAGTAGATTTAATATTAATAGTACCACCATTTATACTTAAATCACTCTTAGACTTAATACCTTTCATAGAATCACTATTACTTGATAAAGTTCTATCAGTTCCATTTCCTGATTCTATATTAAATACTCCATTATTAATTGTTAATGTTGAAATAGATTGAATAGCATCTCCTTTAGATTTGATATTAAATGTTCCACCTTCAATAGTCATAATACCTTTTTCTTGTTCATTAGATGTTTTCATACCGTTTCCTGATACTTCAATATTAAGTATTCCACCTTTAACAACAAGTGAATCTTTACCTACAATTCCTTCATCATTTGCATTTATATTAAATACACCTGAATTAATTTGTAAGTCATCTTTACCTACTATTCCATCTATATTAGATGTAATATTTAATTTACCATCACCTATAAAACAAAGATCAGCTTTAGAATAAATAGCACCATTAAATTCTTGAGTAGCATTAGCTTTAATTGTATTATCACCAATTAATTCAATATAAACATTATCAGCTGCTTCAATATTGATTGCAGGTCCTGATGAGATATCCATATTAACATTATTTAATACAAGTTTAATATCAGCTTTAGTTGCATTTATAGTAATAGTATTATTATATTCACCTGTTAAAGTATATATACCACCAGAGTTAATAAAGTTACCATTTAACTCTTTATTCTCATATCCACTGAAATCTATATCAGTTACTCCGCCTGTATAAGTTTTTTTATTACTATTACTTTTAATAATACCAAAGTAAATAAACACTCCAACTAAAACTATTAATAAAGTAGCAACAGCACTTATAATTAATACTCTTTTTTTATCCATCTTATAATTCACCTTCCATAGTTGGATGAGATAATGAAATCTTTAAATTACCATTCTTAACTCTTATTTTATCAATAAATTCTTTTTCATTTATTCCACCTTTAAGAGTTACATTATAAGTAAGTTCAAATAAACTTCCCATATTTGTTGTTCTTGTTTTAACTAATTCATAATTACTTAAATATTTCTTAAATTCTTCATTAAACATATCTGTATAATCTAAATCTTCAGGTACAAGTATAGTTAATACTTTATTCTTATCAGCTATAGCACCAAAGTTTAACTTAGTTAATATTAATGTAGCAAGTACACATATAATAGTAAATATACCTGCAAATGCTATATAACCTGTACCTACAGCTAAACCAATTACCATAGCAAAGAAAACAAACATTAATTCTCTTGAATTACCAGGTATAGATCTAAATCTAATAAGTGAGAATGCGCCCAAGATAGCAACAGATGTACCTAGGTTACCATTTACTAATAATATAACTACAGTTACAAGTAAAGGTAATACTGAAAGAGTTACAACAAAGTTCTTATTTGTTCTTGCACATAACATATGAACAAACGCTACAATCATACCTAACACTAAAGCAGCACCCATACATATTAAAAAGTTAGTTATTGTTA
>JAFXXB010000031.1 GCA_017542465.1 Bacilli bacterium
TAAAAGAAGATAGATATAAATCTATCTCCATTTAGCTATTAATACTATATTACGATTAGTTTTAATACTCTTACCATATACATTACCACTTGAGTCTTCCCATCTGTAGAATGTATAACTAGCTCTTGTAGGTATAGGAAGATCAACTGATACTCCTTTATCTACTATAACTGAACTTATTGGATTACCACCATTTGTATTAAAGCTTATCTTAGCTTTATCACTTGGTATAGTAGTTGTTGTTCTAACATTTTGAGTTGTTGTAGTTCTTCTTGTTGTTGTAACTTTCTTTGTTGTCTTTCTTGTAGTTGCTTGTGTTGTAGGTTGAATTGTTGTAGTAGTTACTTCAGTAGTTGTAGTTGGTTCAACTGTTGTTGTAGTTTCAGTAGTCTTATCATCTTGATTAGTTATTTCTTCCTTAGTATTAACATCTAAGTAAGTATATTTATCTTTCTTAAGATTATCACAAGATAAATAAGATTTAACTCTATATTCAGTTTCAGTCTTAGTAATTTCAACATAAGATTCTTCATTTGAACATGCTTTATCATTTTCATCTTTAATTTCTTCAGCTTGTTTATTATCTATTAACTCTTGTAATTTATAAGTCTTACTTTCACCAACATTTAAATTAAAGTTATCATCCTTAACTACTTTAACACCTGCATCTTTTAATACTGTTAAATTAGAATTCATTACATCTTCAGCAGTATTCTTCTTTCCTTTATTGAATAAGAATGTTATTAATTTTATAGCTAATATAAATATAAGTACAAATAATAATATTCTTAATAATACTCTTACAAAACTAACCTTATTTCTTTCTTCATTATACATACCAAATCCTCCATTTTTTATTAAGTATATATTATAAACTCTATTAGAGATTATTTCAATAAAAAACACCTAAAAAGGTGTTTTAATAATCTTATCAGTCACTGCAGGTCCTTGATCAACAGGATTCAAAGCAAAATAAATACCAAATCCTATTATAGTTAAAATGCTTAGTACCACTACTAGAAATATAATAGTAGCTATAAAATTACCTCTTTTTATTATTGTTTCATTTGTTCCACATTCAGGGCAATGAATTAATTCACTTGAATATTCATGTCCACAGTTAGAGCATATTATATTCTTCATTACATGTTAGATACTATTGCAGCTAATCCACCAAATATTGCAAGTATAACAAATAATATTATCATTAGGATAACAGCAAATAATATACTTACAAAATATGATCTAGCATAGTTTCTTCTATTTATATTATCATTTGATAATGCAAATACAATTAATAATATAAATCCAACAAGAGGTATACTAAATAATAAACTATAACCAAAGTATGACCATGGGCTCAAAGGTTTATATTGAGCTGGTAAATTTCTTTCATCCATTATAATCACTCCTTATATTTATTATACAATTAAAAAAGTGATATTAAAATCACTTTTTATTTATTTTATCTGATTTTTCAATAAGAGCTCTTACCTCTTTATCTCTTTCTTGTTCTTCATATTTAACAACATTAGGATCATCTTCAATTTGATTTAATTCATTCTTTATACCATATGCTTTTCTTAGTTTAAATACATCTAATCCTATTATAAGAATAGCAGGAATTATAACTACAAGTATCCAACCTATCTTAGATGTTACAAAGAATTGTATTCTTCCTAATTGAGGTATTTTAAATAAATATCTACCTACAACATTCTTTAATGTTATTCTTCCTGAATCAGGATTCTTATTATTATCACCTTTAGTTTCATAATAAGCTATACCATTATATAAGTACTTCTTATATACTCTATGAGTTACAGTATATCCACCTGTATCTAAAACATCAGAATAGAATGTTATAATTGTTCCTTTAGGATTATCCACCAATTCATCATCTGATTTAACATTTACATTAACTATAACATCATACACCATAATGGTTGGTTCCATTGATGGTGATGCTATTGTATATAAACTTATAGGTGGTTTCTTATTTTGTGCTTTAGCTATAGCAGATGAAGCAATATAGAAGACTAAAAAACCTGCTATTAAAAATAATAACAATAAGAATATATATGAAATAATATGAATTGTCTTAATAAATATGTTAGTCTTTTTATTCTCCATATGCATATACTCCTATAATAATTATATATATGATATATCATTTATTCAATAAATAAAAAAGACCTTTACAGGTCTTATTACTTACTTGCTTGAGCTATTGTTATCTTTCCTTCAAATAATGCTGTATCAACAGGATTAGCTTCATCAGCTACATATATATTTAATATATATTTATGAACAGCACCATTTGTAATTGGTCCAGCAAATATACCTTTACCAAGAATAATTGTATTACTTCCTGATGGTATAGTTACTTTCTCATTTGTTGCTGGAATGATAGTTCCATTGTTGGAATCATTAGTAGATATTAATTCATATACTAATTGATTATTCTCGAATGAATTACCATTTACTTTTAAATCTACTTCATAATTTAAGTTAGATGATCCAGTTATATTACCTGTAATAGTAAATTCCTTACTAGCTACAAGAGTACCAGCTGGTTGCTTAGTAAAACTGATATTAGCATTCTCTTGATGTTCAATGGAAATAGATCCATTTGTAACTTCAATAGTAGTTTCATTATCTCTTGTACTCATAGAAATATTAAAGTAAGCAAAAGTAGAACCTATTACAGCTACTAGTAATGTTGCTATAGATAATATTGTTAATAATATCATATTTCCTTTGTTGTTATTTCCCATTTAACATCTTCCTTTATCATCTATATCAATAATACCACAAATGATAATTCAGATGCAATAAAAAACCACGTTTATCGTGGTTATTTTATCTTATGTCCGCATTCAGAACAGAAGGCACTATCAGGTATTAATTTAGTTCCACACATAGGACAGAAATTATTAGCTACAGCTTTCTTTCTTCCTCTTGTTTTTACCACTTGTTGTACCTCTTCAGTTTGTGGTTGAACTTCTTCCTTCACTTCTTCTTTTGGATGTAATAATGCTTCTTGTTTTTGTTTCTTAATATATCTATGAATTAAGATTGGTGTAATTATAATGATAGCCATTGCAACTATTATTAAATATAATGATTTAGGTAAACTTTCAAATGTACCTAATATGAATAATAATGATGCAACTACTCCTACCATACCAACATCAAATAATCCTTTATGTTCATCATTCTTAATTGAGAATAATAATAAGAATATAGCTTCAACTAAAGCAAATACTTTTAATAATACATTTCCAGGATATAGAAGTAAGAATCCTATATGTATTCCAACAGTTACTCCTAAGAATACTGCTCTTCCTTTTTCAGTTTCAATACATATAAATTGATATAGTATTAATGCTATAAATGTTAATGTATGTGTAACTAATCCTAAATATAAACTATCTAATCCAATATAACTTAAATAACTAGATACACTTACAACAAATCCAAATAAACTAGCTGCAAATAACACTTTATTCTTAATAGTTATACAAATAAATATACCATACATTAAAGCTACAGCTATTAATGACTCTGGACACATAGACTCTCTTAATGCAATTGATGTTATACCTTGTAGTATAAATGCAATTGTTAATGGAATCTTACCATTAGGTTCTTTAACATATACTATATAGAAGTCTAATGCAAACATTAAAGTAAATATAATAGAACTAATTAATTCAGAACCAGATAATCCACATATATTTATTAATACTAGTATTACAATACTAGGTATCTTATATAATTTCTTACTAGTTATGAAATATGTTAATAATATAGCCATATTAGTTATAAACAATGCCATATAATCTTTCATAAATTCAAATTGTAAATTATAACAAATAGCAAATACAAAATAGAATACCTTGAAAGGTAATATATATCTTTCAGCTTCATCCTTAAGTAATAACGATTGTAATAATGAAGGTATAAATACTACTGTTGGAACAATAAATAAGAATGGTCCTTCAATCTTAGAGAATATTATTATAGATATATATGATAATATCATAGCTAATTTATATACTATATAATTAGCGTTTGTATTACTGTCTTTATTAAATGCTTTAGTAGCAATCAATATTATCTCTAATCCTAATGCAATTAATAAACCAATGAATGAATTTATACATGAATGAGACATCAAAGGTAACACTAATGCATATAATAATATGAATGGTATTATTACCTTCTTAGTCTTATAGAATATAGCTATCATGTTAGCTAACATTGTTAATCCAACAATCATAGCAAATAATTCATTACCATGATATAAATAGAATATTCCAAATATTAGAATAGCAAATGTTGCCCACTTACCGTATGATGTTAATCTAATAATATTATTAATTAATGTTATTACGATAATACCTAAATAAATATATAAGTCATCTACTTCAAAGAATTTTAAAATAAATGCTATAGATATAATCATTAACCACACACTTAATTCTATTAATTTATATACCTTATATTTAACTGATGCTATTAATACTAGTAAAGCAACTAGTAAAAAGAATCCTGCAATATATATTGTTGATCCATCACCAGATAATGAGAACCAATTACCAAATAATTCATATGCAGCTATACATAAATATGTAATAGTTATACTTACATTTGAAAAAATATAAGATACAATTGAATCTCCTTTAAACTTCATTAAATATTCTTCATATACTGATAAGAATAGTAATACTGCTGCAATAAGTCCCATTGTTAAAGTTCTTATCCATGGTTCAACTGAACTAACAAATAGGAATGATATACCAGCAATAAGTAATACTATAGTACCAATCATAAGAATAACTCTTAATGTCTTAATCTTCTTTTCCATATTCCTCACCTATTTTAAGTATAGAATAAAAGACAAAAAAAAGAAATGTATTTATACACTTCTTTATTAAGCTTCGTAAACTGAAACTTTCTTTTTATTTTTACCAGATCTTTCATACTTAACTACACCAGTAATAAGTGCAAATAATGTATGATCTCTTCCTATACCAACATTTTTACCTGGGTAAATTTTAGTTCCTCTTTGTCTATATATAATTGAACCAGCATTGATCTTTTGACCATCTGCAGCTTTAGCACCTAATCTACGTCCAGCTGAATCTCTACCATTTTGTGTAGAACCTTGAGCCTTAACGTGAGCAAAACGTTGGATATTTAATGATATAAATAATTTCATATTAATCCTCCTTATTTTATTTCTATATTGGATGGATATTTATCTTTTAATTCAGTTAATAATAACATCATATTATCTATTAACTTATCAGTTATATCATCATGACTCTTAATAGTTATTGTACATTTATTATTATCATCTTCAAAAGTAATTGCTTCTTCATTAATATTAAGAATAGCATTTACTGTTGTATACATAATAGATGATACAGATGCACATACTATATCATTTGAGTCAGCATAGTTTGCATGACCACTGATTATAATTTTATCCATCTCTTTTAATACTTTAATCATATTAACCTACTATCTTAGTTACTTTTAATTTAGTATATGGTTGTCTATGTCCCATATGAGTTTTATTACGGTTGTTCTTTTGAACTCTCTTTAAGATGTTAATTTTCTTATTCTTACCATGTTTTAAAACTTCACATGTAACTTTAGCACCCTTAACATATGGAGTACCAGTCTTATCTCCAACGCATAATACTGTATCGAAATCAACAGTCTTTGAAGGTTCTACTTCTAACTTTTCAACAAAGATTTCATCACCTTCAGCAACATAATATTGTTTTCCACCAGTTTCGAATATTGCTTTCATACATTAACCTCCTTTAATATTTTTTGAAGACTCGCCTTTAAGGTGGGATAAACCACTTACTACCTTTTTAGTGCGGTTCGTAAGAAAGACTTACAAACACGAAAATAATACCACAAAAACGTGTGTTTTGTCAATTAATTTCAAGTCATATATAGTTTACCATAATATTTATTAAAATCAAGTTTTATGAGACTTTTTTCTTGATTTATACACATTAGATTTATATAATGAGTTTAGAGGAAGCATATCACTAATATGCTGTCTCGATTATTTCTTGATAGCACCTAGTATTACTAGATGCTTTTTTTGTTTATAAATATACTAGTGGTAGAAAGTGGCTAGTTATAAAGTATAATCAAAATAATAATTATAATTAATGCAATGATTAATAAATCATATTTCTTAATCATAAATATCTCCTCTCTACGAGGCAAACATCTAGGATATACTACCCTCTACTATTCTTATTAACGATAAACTCTCAAATCTCGAATAAAAAAAGAAACTTTTTCAAGTTTCTTTTATTTATTATATTTTAAATTCATCTATAAACTCTAATTCTTGTTGTTGTAATTCCTTTTTAGTTGGTTTAACTTCTTTAGTTTTAGCCTTCTCTTCTTTAGGTACTTCATCAACTTTCTTTAGAGTTGCAACTATAAATGCTTTAGTATATCTACTCTTAGTTATATTAGATCCAGTAGAAGCTAAATCCATGATAGAAATATCAGTATTCTTTATTTCTTCTGTATCTTCTAGTTTTTCTAGTCCAATAACATCTTTAGTTTCAGTTATTAAAGCAGATATTATTTCATAGTTTGTAGATTTAACAGGTTTAATAACCATAGATCCACGTTTAGCTCTAGATGATTCAGTTAAATCACTTAACTTAATTCTCTTACCAGTCTTTTGATTAGTGAAGATATTTAAATATTCATCATCTTTATTATAAGTTAATCCAGATACTACTTCGTCATCTTTTAAGTTAATACCCTTAACACCTGCAGACTTACCTGATGATACATTAGGTATTTCAGCAGTCTTATAAGATATATAATATCCTGACTTAGATACTATCATAGTATTCTCTTTAGCTCTTTGAACATCTACAACTACATCATCATCTTTAAGCTTAATGTATGTATATAACTTATTATACTTAGATACAGTTAAGTCATTTAAGTTAATCTTCTTAACCATACCATCTTTAGTAAATATTACTACTTCCATATCATGAGATATATCATCTACTACATACGCTTTAACTACCTCATCATTAGGATCAATAGCAACAAAGTTAGATATATGTTTACCTAAATCTTTCCACTTAAATGTAGGAATATCATTAATAGGTAAATAAATATAATTACCCTTCTTTGTTAATACCATTAGTTTATTAAGTGTTGTTGTCTCATATAAGTTTATAAGATAATCTCCTTCTTTAACACCTGCTGCATCAGCTGTGTTATAAGATTTAGAAGATACCTTCTTAATATATCCATCTTTAGATAATGAAACAATAACATTTTCTTTCATGATTAAATCTTCAGCATTATAAGAGATTTCTTTAACTTCATCAGATATTTCAGTCTTTCTTGGAGTTGCATATTCTTTCTTAATTGCTTTTAACTCACTCTTAAGAACTTGATTTAATTTGTTTTCATCATTTAAGATTTCTTTTAACATAGCAATAATCTTCATTGCATTGTCATATTTTTCTTGTTCTTCTTGTACTTCAGTATTTGCAAGTCTATATAATTGTAATGTAACAATATATTCTGCTTGTGCTTCATTAAAGCCATATTCTTTCATGATGTTTTGTTTTGCATCAGCTTTACCTTTAGATGCTCTGATTGTTTTAATTACTTTATCAAGAATGTCTATAGCTTTAAGCATACCTAAAGCTAAGTTTGCAGCTTCCTCAGCTTTCTTTAAATCAAACTCACTTCTTTTTCTTACTACTTCTTTATCAAATGCAATGTATGCATCTAATATTCCTAAGATACCTAATTGTCTAGGTCTTCTATTAACTATAGTTACCATGTTATATGAACAATTTACTTTAAGATCTGTATTCTTTAATAAATAGTTCATAACTAATTCTTTATTAGCTCCAGGTTTAAACTCAATAACAATTCTACAGAATGCATCCTTATCAGATTCATCTCTTACTTCAGCTATACCTGAAACATTATTATTAATTCTTATATCATCAATCTTTTTAACTAATTGTTGTTTAATAACATCATAAGGTATTTCAGTGATAACACATGACTCTTTACCTTTTTCTTTAACAAATTCATATTTAGCTCTAACAGATACTTTACCTTTACCAGTTTCTAATGCTTGTCTAATATCTTCTTTACCTTCAACTATACCACCAGTAGGAAAATCAGGTCCTTTAACAATATCAAGTATAGAATCAAGATGACAATTAGGAGAATCAATTCTTTTAATTGTTGCATCTATTATTTCACCTAAGTTATGTGTAGGTATATTTGTTGCATATCCTGCAGAAATACCCATTGTTCCATTTACTAAAATAATTGGGAACTTAGCAGGAAGTACAGTTGGTTCCATTAAAGTATCTGAATAGTTTGGAGCCCATACTACTGTATCTTTAGGTAAATCTTTTAAAGTTTCTTCAGCAATCTTTGATAATCTTGTTTCAGTGTAACGCATTGCTGCAGGTGGATCTCCATCTATTGATCCATTGTTACCATCTACTTCAACTAAAGGATTATTATTCTTCCATTCTTGTGATAAATGTATTAATGCATCATATACAGAAGTATCACCATGTGGATGGAATTTACCTAATACATTACCGACTGCATTCGCACACTTCTTAAATGGTTTATCGTGTGTGTTTCTATCTAAATGCATAGCATATATTATTCTTCTTTGTACTGGCTTTAATCCATCTCTTACATCTGGAATAGCTCTATCTTGAATTATATATTTAGAATATCTACCAAATCTTTCACCCATGATATCTTCAAGAGTATAATCATGAATTCTAGATTGCATATCTATAACTTCTTCTTCGCTCTTTTTCTTTGCCATCGAGTATCACCTAACTTTGATTATAACATAATAACGTTATTTTTGTACTTAATTATTGTAAACATAAGTAAAAATCCACCTATGATGATGGATTTAAATTAATCTGATTTCGTTATTTTCTTTTAGTCTTTTTTCATATTCTATAAAACCAGTTAATAGATCTGTTTTAATAGTTCTATTTTCCCAAGCTTCAGTATCAAGATAATTACTATCTGGATATTTAGTTTTATATAAATCAAACATTCTTATTAAAATATCTATAGCACTACCTTCTATTTTTCTTATCTTAGTTGGTTCAATTCTTTTTCCAACTAATGTGTGCATATTTCTAGGTGTTTGTCTTACACCAGTAGCATTATCTATATCATCAATTATATAATCAATATTTGAATTATCATCCATTGATTCATATTCTTCTTTAGTAACACCATTTAATGATAAAACTATATATGATAATCGTTCTAAGTATTTATTAGCAATTATATATACCCAATTAGGATCATTTTTTATTTCTTTATATAATTCTAATTCTTCCTTAAAAAATTTATTAACATAACTAGGATTATTATCAATCAATTCTTGGAATCTACTTATTCTAATTAATAACCTATTCATATATCCTAAAGTTCCTTTAAAACCTAAACTAAAGAATACAGCAGGTTGTTCAGTAGATGATGCTGATGATAAAGCACCTGTATTAGATGGTATTAATCCTTCAACTACTATTCCTCTACTATTTTGATTAGGATCTAATTTACTAGGTTTATCATTTGGATATAAATCTACGGTATTACAAAAATGAAATCCTAAATTTGATTCATCATTCAATAAACTATCTAATTCTATTTCCATATAACCTTTCAATTATACACAGAATTCACTTAACTTTTTATAGATATTATTCTTATCTATAGTAATTATATAATCACATCCACCAGAAGCTTTACCTCTTGTAGAATATTCTACTATTTTCTTAATGTCTTTATAATCATTTAGTTTAGTTGCTTCTAAAGATGATTCTTTAGATATACCTCCAAAGTATTTATAAATACTACCATCTTTAGTTAATATATATAAGTTTTCTTCAGTATCATAAGCTATATCTATAGCATTATTGATATTAGTTAATTCTCTATCTACATCAAACATTACTTTACCATTAGATAATAAATTAACTACAAAATATTTAGTTCTAGCACTTTTAATAATATTAAAATCACCTTTACCTATTTCTTCTAATTTGCTTACATCAATTGTATCTTCATTTGTTGTAGAACAATTACATTTATTAAAACTAATCTTACCTGTTCCAATTAACACAACAAATACAACTAAACTAATAATCACTAAAGATAAAACAATTATTATAATATTTTCCTTCTTCATAATTAACCTCCTATTACAATTCTTTATCTATACATTCTATTAATTTTTTATCATAACTAGTTCTTTGAATAGTTAAATCATAAATACACTTTTTAACATCATCTTCAACAATTAGTTTTGTTTCTCCTGCTTTAGTGAAGTTAGCTTCTATTGCATATTCTCCTAAACCATCTTCATATTTTATATTAACAGTACCATACTTACTATCTTCTAATCTTACTTTAGTTGTTTCTGTTAATTTCACTTCATCTGCAAACATTGTAGTATGGTATGTAGTCTTTGGAGTTGCAAATACCATGACTGTTAATACTATTATTAAAATTGATGATATAACTGTTTCAATTATCTTTAATACTTTATTATCAAATATAAATAATGAATATAAAATCATTGTTGATGCACAGAATATAGCACTTAATAAATGATTAGGAAAGAATGAGTAAGCTTCACTTAAGAACCCATAATATAGAATACCAAGTAATAATAACATAGGAGTTAACATAATTAATCCATACCATTTATTATCTTTCATATGATATCCTAAATAACCCATAGGTAAACATAAAACAGTTATAACAAACCAAAATCTATAATAACTAAATAAGTTCCATCCTTGCCAACTAAATGGTACTTGGAATAAATATATTAATGGTTGGCTTATAAGAAAGAATACAAAGCACTTTAATGCAGATTCTTTTGCACTTTTAGAATTCATTATTATTAAGATACCAAAGAATATCCATACTTCAAGAGTAGCATTTATATCTCTAAAAGATGTATCTTTAGTAATTGGTATTACAGCCATTGTAGCTGTATATACAGCAATTAATACTGCCATAATTATTATTGTAGGCCATGATAATTTTAATCCACCAAATATCTTTTTCATATAACCTCCTAATTAAATGGATTATTCAAAATCCTTTTTTGTCTTTATTCCATTTATAATCCATTTTCTAGATACGCCAATATTAAATGGTATTAATGCCACATCAAATAACATCATGCCTATAACTATATAAGCCCATACTTCAGGCCAATCAGGATCTGTTGCAAATACATAAACAATAAATCCTGTAATAGCTACACATAGAATTACAAGTGCTATACCTATCCACATTAATAGTTTCTTTTTAGTATAGTATTTCTTAGATTCTTTTTTATCTTTATCTATAGCAGCATTAAGTATTTCATCTGCTTTTGCTCTATATTCATTATATCTATTATCTATATCACCAATATTAGCTATTTCCTTTAAATCTAATGTAGCAGTTTCATGTTCAGATTTATCATAGTCAGTTATTCCTAGATAATATGATCCAACTAGATAACCATCAGTTGTTAAATCTACTAGTTCTCCTAAATATATAACTTTTCCATCTTCAGGTCTTTTTAATATATCTAATAAACCATCTACCTTAAATGCATCAGATAAAATCTTAAAGTACTTTTCATCTAATTCATAATAATAAGCTAATGCTAAATCATCATTTAATGCATCTAAGTATTGTTTATTCTTTTCTTTTTGTTTAGATACTTCTATATCTTCTTCTTTTAATTTATCAAGAATTGGTAGATAATCTACTAATTCTTTTTCATATGATTTTTCTTGATCAACTTTTTCTAATCTATTAACTAGTTCTAATGTATCACGGAAGCATTCCTCATCACCATCAACATAATTGGGATTATATCCAGACATATTAGGTGAATAATTATGTTCTTTTAATAAAGTTAAATTACATTTAATAAATAATATTAATGCTTCAATATCAAATTTATCATCAGTAAGAATTGATACTAAGAAACTAATAGCATCATAGTATTCTCCTACATCAAAATGCTTTTGTGCTTGTTCAAATTGATATTCTCTACCATGTAATCCATCTATTCTTATCTTATGTTCTATTTCAATCTTATACTTTTGAACTGCTTCATCAATCATGATTGTTGTTCCACAGAATTCACAATCCATTTGTTTATCTCCAGGATTAACATTTAATTGTGCTCCACATTGTGGACATATTGCTGGAACCAGTTTTACCATATTATCACTCCTATTATCTTTACTATATTATATGATATATTTTGATATAAAAAAAGTATAAGATTACATCTTACACTTACTATTAATTTCATTTAAATGATGTCTTATTCCCATGATACCTTGTCTATAATGAATTTTTTCATCTATTACTTTTTTAGCAAATATATTTAAAGGATATTTATCATATTTATATTCATCATTATTATAGTAATAAACAAATACTCCATCTTTAGTATTTATAAAGAAACCATTATTATATATTATTTCACCATCTATATCTTGATAGAATTCAACTGTATTAAGTTTATTCTTTAATTCATCACCAAATAATTCTAATAACATTTTTTCATGTTTCCATCTTCTCTCCCAATAATTAATATTAGGATAAGGATATGGTTCTATATTATCTAATACTAAATCTAACTTATCAATTAAAGTCATAGAATCATCTAAATATAATTTAAATAGATTTATATAGTCATCTGTATATGGATGTTGATCATCTATATATCCTATTTTTTTATGTATTCTTTTTTGTTCTTCTCTACTTATTATATATAATTTATCATCAACAAAGCTAACACCAAATGATTTAGTTAAACCATGAAAATGAATATTAGATATATCTTCTTGTAAGTCTACTACATAACTTTCACTTTTATCTTCAGGAATAATAATATTATATACATGTTTAAATGTTCTATAATCAGTTGGATCATCTACAGTTATTATTTTTACACCAAGGTTAGTTAATACATATTCAAGTATTTTAGCAGCTGATCTACATATAATAGTATTAGATTCCATACAATCATTTAATACCTCATGATTAAATGAATTATTATATATACTCTTTCTTGTTTTCATATTAGCAAAAAAGAAATCAGGATTAAATTTAAATCTTTTTGCTAAATCTATATAAACATACATAACTAATTCAGTTTCAGTTAAATTCATATCTTTTATTTTTTCTTTGATGTCATTTATATAATTACCCAAATACATATTAACACCCCCCTTTTTTTAACTATATGTATTTTATAATTATAGATATATAAAGTCAAATAAAAAAGAGGATTAATCCTCTTTAAAATAATCATTCTTATTAAATGGTGCTGTTAAGAATCTAAAGAATGCTTTAGTATTAGTTAACCAATTAAACTTAACATTATTCTTTGTATTATTAACCATCTTATCAACTAAGAATTTTGATACTGTTTCAGGAGTATCACCTAATATGTTATATACTTTTTTAGTTTTATCACTTAATTCTATTTTATTATTACCCATGGAATTAGTTGTGAATTTAGTTATCATAATACCAGGACTTAACTTACCTACAATTACACCTGTATTTTTTTCATCAGCTTCTTGAGCTAAGCTTTCAGTAAAATATGTAACTGCTCTTTTACTTGTACCATATAGATTTAAACCTAACATATGAGCATCATTACTACCATATCCTTCAATATTATATATTGCACCTTTATGTTGTTTAATCATTTGTTCCATGGCTACTTTAGATCCATATATAGTTCCTTTTAAATCTACATCTATCAAAGTATTAATATCTTTTTCATTTAAATCCCAGATAGCCTCTTGAGGTTGATTAACACCTGCATTGTTAAGCCATATATCTACTATTTTATATTCTTTAATAGCAAATTCCATTAAAGATTGAAGATCATCATATTTAGATACATCACATGTTTTATAAGATATACTTCCTTTTGAATTAATAGACTCTAATTCTTTCTTAGCATTAATTAAATTATCTTCATTTAAATCAGATATAACTACATTATAATCATATGTAAGAAAGATCTTAGCCATGTTAAAACCTAACCCTCTTGCACTACCAGTTATTACTACAGTCTTCATATTATCACCTACTTGTTTAATTTTAAATATTTGTATATTTCTCCCCAGTTGTTAACATTTATTACTTTATCTTTATCTAATTTATTAGATGCATTATTTTTAAAGTATAATGCTGTAATACCTTGATTAGATGCATTAGAACATATAATGTCATCATCATCAATTATATAATCAACATGTTCATTTATAAGTCTATCTATCTTATGATGTTCATTACTAAATATTTGAATATCTGGTAATCCCATTTCAACAAATTTATCTTTAGCTATTCTTGCTTCATCATCATTTCTAGATGTTACAACAATAAATTTATATTCATCTTTTAATTTCTTAATAACTATATCTGCACCAGTCATGACATTTGCATCATTTAATACAGTTGGTGCTATTTCATTATAGACTTTACTGCACTCTTCACTTGTCCAATTATATCTATCTTGAAATAATCTTTTAGTATTATCTTTTAGATTATCTTTATTAAAAACATCCACATCATATATTTCAGTATAAACTCTATATAAGTTTTCTGTGTCAAATACAACTCCATCTAAATCTAATGCTATCTTTTTCATATCATCACCTATTTAAATTATATCATAAAAAAAGAAGAGTTTAACCTCTTCTTATTTCATCTACTTTCTCAAGTATTCTTACATTACCTTGAATTAGATATTCATTAGATGTAGGATCTAAATCTTTAGATTTAGGATTGAAATATTTATAAGAACTAATTATTTTATTTGAATAATCTAATCCTTCATCAGGTAATAACTTTTCATTAGATACAAATGGGTTATCTTCTACTTCAATTCTAAGTACATCAGTTACACCATCATATATTCTCTTAGACCAATAAGATAATCCTTCTTCTGAACATGCATATAATGAATGTAATCTAGATGGTTTATCTGGACAATTATCTCGTCTATATTCTTCCATAGCCATCTCTCTTAAATTTGTACCCATAGGTAAGATTATATCTCTTGCATCAGTTAATAGTTTATATAATTCTTCAGGAGATACTTGTCTTCTTAATGCATAATCAAATAATTCACCAATATTCATTCTTCCATCAAAATAACCTAAACCAGCTGCAATAGCATATCTATTTATAACATCTACAATTGCTCGATAATCATTACAAGGAACAGTTACATTAGATGTATAAATTCTTGTATATAATCTATTATTAAATTTATTTGGATTAATATCTAATATAGAACCTTCCTTATATTTATTATCATTCATGCCTTTTAAATGAAGATGAAATAATTCCATATAAATCCCCCTTAACTGATTGTATATTATAACATCAAAAGGAATATTAAGCAAAAAAAGAAAAGGAGATTACTCTCCCATATCTACATTTGTATAAATAGCTGTAACATCATCTATTTTATCTAATAAATCATATATGATGTTGAATGTTTCTAAATCTTCACCTTCAAGCGTGATCATTTCTTTTGCATACCAACCTGATTCATCTACATCATAATCAATCCCTGGTATTAATTTTTCTAATGCTTCTTTAGTTTTATATGTATCTTGATATTTAACAGATAACTCTATAGTACCATCATGTGATTCTAATTCAAATGGTTCAATACCTTCATCTAGTAATGCCATAAGAACTGAATCTTCATCATCATACTTAAATGCTAATACTGTTAAATTATCATAGTTATATGAAACTGAATTTGTTACACCTAAAGATTTATTCTTTTTATTAAATGCTGCTCTTACTTCACCAACAGTTCTATTAACATTGTCAGTTAAAGTCTTAATCATGAATGTTGATGCACCAGGACCAAATCCTTCATACATTATTTCTTCATATTCATCTTTACCAGCACCTTTAGCTTTATCAATAGCTCTCTTAATAACATCTTGAGGTACTTGATCTTTCTTAGCTTTTTCAATTAAATGTTTTAATGATAAATTAGATTCTGGTTCTGTTCCTCCTCTTTTTGCAACAAGATATATTTCTTTTGCATAAGTAGTATATAACTTACCCTTTGCAGCTCCAGTTTCTTTTATCTTTTTCTCTCTTACAGCATATGCTCTTCCCATTTAAATCACCTATTCAATTATATTATATATTATTTATTATTATCAACATCAAATGTTAGATTAGATATCTTCATTATATCTATATTATAAATATCTTTATAAATACCTGTTACATCTAATGATGTAGCTTTAGTTCTATCAATACCAAGTAACTCTAAAGTCTTATATACTTCTTCTTCACTTGATCCTTCGATCTCTAAATATGTAGGTATCATAGGCCATGAGTCTATATCAACTTCTACACCATTTAAATCATATTTAATTCTTTTATTCTCTTGGGCATTTCTTGCCTTATAACCTAATTCATTTAATATTTCATTTGTAGTATCAAAGTCATCTACAACTATTTCCATTTCTTTAGTTCCATCTATATTAGATGATTCTATTTGTTTAATAGTTAAAGTAGTTTTAGTCCCATTAGTTCTTAATCTAATCCATTTATTTGGATCAACTGGATTAAAATCATACACATATCTTTTTTGAGTTACATCTTCTTGTAATGTTGCTCCTAATGATTCTAATTTACTTTTTATTTCATCTACATTTATTTCAAGCACTCTTACTTCATATTCTATATGACTCATATATATGCCCCCTTTCAAACAACTATATAATAATATAAATAAAAGAGAATATCAAATATTCTCTTTAACTTATAACTTGATTTCTTCCAGTTTCTTTAGCTTCATATAACTTATCATCAGCATATGATATTGCTTCATCTAATGCTAATTTATAATCAGTTACTTTATATGCTCCAATTGAAATAGTAATTTTTATCTTTTTACCACTTGAAACACTTATCTTAGTTTTAGCAACTTTTTCTCTTAATTTCTCTAAGATGATAATAAACTCATCATAGTAAATTGTTGATGGACAAATTAATACAAACTCTTCTCCACCCCATCTACCAGATATAATACCCTTTATAGTTTCTGATCTTATAATACTTGCAAGTTCTTTTAATACTTCATCACCTATAGCATGCCCATAGGTATCATTTACCTTCTTAAAATAATCAATATCAATGATTGCAACAGAATATGCTTTGTTGGTATTAGATGCATTAGCAATAATAGATGTACTTATCTCATTTAATGCATGTCTATTATATATAGATGTTAATTCATCATAGTTAGCTATCTTAATTAATTCATCATATTTTTTATTACTTGTAGATGTATATAAAGTAGTAAATGCTATTATAGCAATAAATGAAATAGTACTATTAATTATTAATAATTGATTAGTTATACTTTCTCTAACTGGTTCATGTAATCTAATATTATATACTTGTACCATGAAAGATAATAAGAAATATAAAATAACAAATGTTACAGCACATATACTAGATAAAGTTACTCTTTTCTTATTTTTACCTGAATATGTAGGTAAGAAGAAACAACAAACAAGACCAAACGCCCAGATTTGAAAACCTGATTCAATACCAAATGTTAAAGTAGCTAAGATCATATGAACTACTATTTCAATAAATACAGATAAAGAAAACATACTCACTTTATTCTTTTTAATAAATATTAAAACTATATAGAAAATAATAGATATAGTATTAACAATCATCATATATTTAATATCTAAATATACATAATAAAACATTAAAATAACATGTACAAGCAATAGAAATAATCCTGATGATTGCATGATTAATTCAAGTAAATGTTGAAAAGAATATTTATTTGCTTTTAATTCATTCTTAATATCTTTCATAGATTACTCCTTACATATATATATTATATAATATTTATTTTAGATAACACAATGAAATCATTTACAAAATAAATATATATTGCTATAATTTTAGATAGAATAAGAAGGTGTTTATATGAACAATACATTAATTAATGATACAAACTCTAAACTTAATGAAATAATCGAAGATATAAGATATAAAAAAGAAGATTATGATAATAAGTTATTAGATAATCAAAAAAGCATTGATGACGAATTAGCTAAAGTAAATGGATATAAAGAAGAATTTAATGAAGCTAAAAAGAAAATTCAAAAGATGACTGATGATATCAATGGATTTGAAACTGATTATAATAATCTTGTTGAAAAGTTTAAAGATGATGATTTAGCTAATATCTTAAGTGGTGTATCTAAAGAAATAGACGCTAAGATTAAAGAAAAGAAAAGAAACATCCAAAGAGATCAAGACGAAATGAATCAACTTGTTGATAAAGCTAAAGAAGCTAAGAATAAATTAATTCAATTAATAAATGAAAAGAAAGCTTTAGAACAAGTATTAAAACAAATCAATGATGTTTATAAATATTATGATGAAGAGTTTGAACGTATTGCTACATATACTCAAGAGAATTCAAATAACTTACATCCTAATGATGTAACTGAAGAAGAAACTCAAGAAGAAGAAATCAATCTTGATGAATTAGATATTAATGAAGATCAAGAAGTAGATATAAATGTTGATGTTGAAGAAACTCCAGTAGAAGAAACTACTGAGGAAGTTGATGAAACTGAAGAATCTAAAGAAGATTCAGAGGAAATCGAAGAAGAAGAAAATGAAGAGGAAGAAGAACCTGAGGAAAGTGATAATGCTGAAGAAGTAGATGAAGCATTAGAAGAAACTACTGAAGAAGAAATTAGTGAAGAAGATAAGACTAAAGAAATCGATTTCAATATCAATAAAATAATAGCTAATGATGATTTAGAAGATGATGATGAAACATCTATTAAGAATTTCTTAAATAAAGATGAAAATAATTTATTTTAATTAATAATAAAACTCTAGTTAATACTAGAGTTTTTTATTATCATTCTTTTTAATATCATCAACAATACTTTTAAATTCTTCAAATGAATTAGCTATTTTGAAATATTCAAATATTGATTCACTGTTGAATTTCTTTGATATTAAATCATTAATAACAGCTATAGTTGAATCAAACAAATGAGATTCATTATAAAGTATCAATGGTGTATCAACATCGTTACTTCTAACCTCTTCCAAATAAGTAAAGAACTCAGATACAGATCCAGTACCACCAGCTAATACCAATAACATATCTGCATCCTTAACAAAGTTATCTTTTAATTCAATAGTTGTATCATATATTGTATGTTGTGCATTAGGTAATTCATCTATTTCATCAGCATACTTTCTAGTAGTATATCCATAAATATTTCTATTATATTTATTAAACACATTATAACAAATCCCCATAATACCATGAGAACCAGAACCCCAGTTTAAATCCCATCCAGTACTAGCTAAGTATTCACATACTCTTTCAGCTTCATCCTTATATATTTGATCTATTTCATCTCTTGATGATGAACTAATTGTTACTCTCATAAAATCCTCCTATTTATATATTTTATTATTTAAATTAATTATATTATTATAATCAACATCTTTAATTACTTCTAAATAATTATCACATGTTATTTCAACACTTATTAAATCTTTAATAGGTATTGGTTTTCCATCAACTATGACTGATATTGAGTTTTCTTTATTTATAGGTTTAATAATAATTTTATTCTTATCACTTGTTATAAAAGGTGATGCTATATTCTTATTAATAGCAGAATTAATTGGTGCTAAAGGAACAATTTGTAATGCTCCCAAATTATTATCAATTATACCTCCACCCACACTCATAGAATGAGCTGTACTACCTATAGGTGTAGATACAAGAACTCCATCACCTGCTAGTTTATATAACATCTTATTATTAATGAATGTAGTTAAATATAATGTAGTTAATAAAGTATTTCTTAATATTACTTCATTAATAGCATTATAAGTAGTTCCATCATACTCATCATTTGAGTTAATTTTAATGTTTAAAAATTTATATTTTTCAACAATAAAATTATTTGTATTTAAATCTTTAATAAATGAATTAATCTCATCTGCATCAACTGTTGTATTAAATCCTAAGTTACCTGTATTTATTGATGCATACTTTTTATTTGTATTAAAATTACATGCATGTAACATTGATATAAACTTACCATCTCCACCAACAGAGATTGCAAGATCATAGTCATCTTTATTATCTAAAGTATAACCATTTGAAACCAACTTTTCTTCAAGTTCATTTCTTACACTTTCAGATACTTCATTTTCTTTAGTGAATAATCTAATCTTCATACTTTTCACTCTCCCATCTTGCAAATATACCACATGGTAAAACTATATCTTTATCTTTAACAGGTAATCCTATTTCATCAGTAACTATATTACCTTTATATTTTTTATCTACTGTTAATTTTAAAATGTTTGCTAATACTGTTTGAGATAAACCTGTAGTATATGAATTTATTAAGAACATAATTGGTTTATCAGAAAGTATTTGAGTACACTTTTTAACTAAATCATATAGGTCTGTTTCAATATTCCATACTTCTTTATTAGAGCCTCTTCCAAATGAAGGTGGATCCATAATAATAATATCGTATTTATTTCCTCTTCTTATTTCTCTTTCAACAAACTTAACTACATCATCTACAAGGAAATGACATTCTTCATTTTCAAGGTTTGATGATCTTACATTTTCTTTAGCCCAATCAACCATACCTCTTGATGAATCAACATGAGTAACTATAGCATGTTCAGCTAAAGCTGCAATAGATGCACCACCTGTATAAGCAAATAGATTTAGTACTTTTACTTTTCTATTAGCTTTTTTTATTTTATCTCTTATTATATTCCAGTTATAAGCTTGTTCAGGAAATAAACCAGTATGCTTAAATCCCATTAATTTAAGATTGAAAGTTAAATCTTTATAATGTATTTCCCAAGAGTCTTTCATATATTTACTATTTATACTCCAAGCTCCTCCACCTTTATTACTTCTAGTGTAATAAGCATCACACTTCCATTCCTTATCAGTTAATTGTTCATTCCAAATAACTTCTGGATCTGGTCTTACAAGAGTTACATTATTCCACGATTCATACTTTTTACCATCACATAAATCGATTAATTTGTATTCGTCAAAATCACTTACAACTTTCATCTCAATCACCTACCTAAATTATATCAAAAACAGATGTTATTTTATACATTTAATAGTATAATATTTTTAAGAAAGGAAGTATTTTATGGAAGAATTAGTTGGAGCTTTAGTTGGAACTATAATTGTTAGTATTATGCCAATATTATTATTTTTATTTATCTTAATACTATCATCAATTAAACAAGTAAATGAATATGAAAGAGGAGTATTATTTCAATTAGGTAAATTTAAAAAGATGTTAAATCCTGGTTGGAATATTGTATTACCTATATTTCAATCATTCCAAAAAGTTGATATAAGAACTAAAGCAGTTGATGTACCTGAACAAGATGCAATCACTAAAGATAATGTATCAATTAGAATTAATGCAGTTATCTACTATAAAGTATTTGATGCATCTAAAGCTTTAATAGCTGTTCAAAATTATCAATATGCTGTTGGTCAATTAGCTCAAACAACAATGCGTAATGCTGTTGGTGCTATATCACTTGATGAATTATTATCTGAAAGAGATAAAATATCTACTGAAATTTGTAAGATAATTGATGAAGCAACTGACCCATGGGGAATTAAAGTTGAAAATGTAGAATTAAAAGATATTAAGTTACCAGAAGAAATGCAAAGAGTTATTGCTAAAGTTGCTGAAGCTGAAAGAGAAAAAATGGCAGTTATCACTAAATCTAAAGGTGAAGTTGAATCTGCTGAAAACTTAGCTAAAGCTGCTGAAACAATGGCATCTACTCCTGGTGCATTACATCTAAGAACATTAGCAACATTAAATGATTTATCATCAGATCAATCTAATACAATTATATTTGCTATTCCAATTGAAGTATTAAATGCATTTGGACAAGGAAATATGCAAAATGTTGCAAAACAAGTTACAAAGTTAACTAAAAAAGATGAGTAATTACTCATCTTTTATTTTGTCTAAATATTTATAATCTAATGAATTATTATTTGATATTGCTGATTTATTTATTTCTCTTTCATATGACTTTCTTGCGTCTTGAGCTACTCTTCCTCCTCGTCTAGCAACACTCATATTTTCATCTAATCCATTAGGATGTTCTTCCTTAGCTATATCTAAAGCTGCTTCTTCACCTAAATCAGCAAGTATAGATTCTATTCTAGTCATATTATCCCTTAACGACTCTTTTCTTAGACCCTTGTATTCTTTATATTCTTTAGCTGTCATGCCCGACCATTCTTTATATATTTCATTTGTAAGCATAGCATATTCTATATTACTATTTATACCACCTTCTTTCCAAATATCAGTTAATTCTTTTCTATCTTGTATTCCTTGAATTCTTTTAGATATCCACTTCTCATCATATCCTTTAGTTCTATAGATATCTATTGCCCTTTGAACAGCAATAGATGGATTAAATGTTTCATCAATTCTTTCACTTCCTAATTTTGCTAACCATTGTTTAATAGGTTCAGCATTTTTACTAGGAATAGATTCAATTAATCTAAACATTCCTTCAATATCAACTACATCTGTTAGACGATACTTCCCATCTTGTGATTTAAGTTTCAAAGCGTTACAATTTGTAACGGTTTCATTTCCCTCGTTTTTAAGCCTCTTTTTTAATACTCTCCAGTATGTCTGAGGATTAGTGCTTTCACTTAAAACACCTACAACATCAACTACGCTTATGTAGTATTTCTCTGAATCTTTATCCCATACAGTTCTGATAGACTCATTGTTAAAAAGTTTGTTAATCAAATACATTTTTTCATTATTCATTTTATCTTCCTTCTTTCTATCTTGATTACTCCCTCTACTATTCTTATTAACGAAAACTTTTCAAATCTCGACAAAAAAAGAAGAATAAAATAAAAAAATGAGCATTTTTTTATTTACTCATCTTTTTACTTTGATAATTATATATATATTTTAACAAAAATTTACGAGGTGCTATTCTTGAGAAAAATACTCCTAGTTTCATAATAAATGTTGGAACTATAATCATCTTTCCTTTAAACATGCCCTTAACAGCTTCTTTAGCTACAGTAGTTGCATCTACACCTTTAGTTGCAAATGTTCCACCTGCTACTTTATTAAAGTTTGTTTCAACAGGTCCAGGACATAAAGAAGAAATATGAACATTAGATTTCATTTCTTTTAATTCTTGATAAATAGCTTCATCTAATCTACATACATAATTTTTTGTTGCATAATAAGTTGATAAGTTAGGACCAGCTAAGAATCCAGCAGACGATGCAACATTTAATATGTATCCTTTATCTTTCTTAATAAAATCTTTTAGATATAATTTAGTTAATATATGTACTGCTTTAATATTAACATCTATCATATTTAATTCTTTATCTAAATCAGTTTCATTAAATAATCCAAATAAACCAAAGCCTGCATTGTTAACTAAGATATCTATATCTTTATTATCATTATATAACTTCTCTAAACTCTTAATATCTGATACATCACATACATAATAATCTACATTAACACTCTTAATATCTTCACTTATTTCTTTTAATTTTTTTTCATCTCTTGCAACTAGTACAAGATCTATTCCTTTATTTGCAAGTTCTTTAGCTATAGCTAATCCTATGCCTGAAGAACCACCTGTTATTAATGCTTTCATTTATTACCTCCAAATATAGATAATACTTTACTTACTACAAGTATTATATTATCTGCATTTTTAATTGCTACAAGTTTAAATATAGCTTTACCACCCACAGTAAATGATGATATTAAAGCTGCAAGTACAACACTTATAACTGAATTAGGCCATCCAGTTACTTGATATATATTAATAGTTAATATAGCACCTATAGAACCAGATATAATACCACATACATCTCCAACTATATCATTACATATTGATGATATTTGATTAGAGTTCTTAATCATATATATACCTTGTTTAGCTCCTTTAATTTTTTTACTACTTAAAGCATGAAATGTTGATTCTTTTCCACTTATAGCAGCAGTACCAATTAAATCAAATATAATACCAATTGATATTACTAAGAATAAAACTATAGATAATATTATTATTGATAATAACCCTGTATTAAATTGTACTGATATAACATTTGATATAGTACTAAATATAATTGATAGAATAAATGTTAATATAAATACGATAAATATCCATCTTCCTGCTTTCATATTATCACCTTATATAAATTATAACATATATTATTTTATGGCATAAAAAAACTTTATCGCTCTTTTCCCCGATAAAGTGTTTTTCTATGTATGGTATATCATAAATCAATTTTACGGCTTAGGTCGAGATGTGTTTCACTCCATCTCACTTAAGATTACTCTTAAGCACTTTCGTATTATGAGATAGAACTAGAATAATCTAGTTTCTCGATTGCCACTTAGTCCGCACCTTAATACTTATGACATATACACGCTAGAGGTTTTCCCTAACAATAGTGACTATCCTTATATGCTTTTGCATCCATTATTTCATCTTACGAATCCCAAATGAACACTCACATCATGTATGTTATTATATTATTTCTAATGTGACGGGGTTAAAGGAGTTTCTGTTCAGTTACATGCCATTGTAATTATCCTAAAACCTTAAATCATTTAATCACCCAGCCCTGGCAGACCAAGCAAATAAATGAAGTGTCATATCTACAATTAGTGGATTTTTAGCCCCACCTTCAAATAGTATAATGACTAGCATAATGCACCACACAAGATAATTATATCAAAAAAAGTGATTTTTTGCAAATCACTTTCATAGTTTTTAGTTACCTAAAACATCCATAATAATAGGTATTATTTGTTGTTTTCTAGATACAATATTTTCTAATTTATAGCCTTGTTCTAATTCATCTATACCATAAGCTATTTCAAGTATATTTTTAGAATTATCTGAATATATTATATATGATGTATTAGATATAAAATCAGTTACATATAATGCACATACATCATATCCATGTCTTTTAGATTCTTGATTAAGTTCATCTACTAGATCTTTAATAATAGGTTTATATATCTTAAAGTCTGTAGTAAAAACTTGAGATACACTAAACTTATGATCACCTATAGAATATTCTTTATTATCTTTAAATATAATATCTTCAGGTTTTAATCCTTTAATAGATACACCTGATTCTAATAACTCTAATCCATATGTTTTATAATCAACACCAGCTATACGAGATAATATCTCAACTACCTTCTTATCTTCATCTGTTGTTGTTGGACTACTAAATCCTAAGGTATCAGATAAAATACCTGATAACATAATACCTGCTATATCTTTAGGTATTGTTATATTATTCTCTTTATACATATGATAGATAATAGTATTAGTTGCTCCAACAGTCATGGTTCTAATACTTATAGGTTTAGATGTAACTATATCACCTAAGTTATGATGATCCACTATTTCAAGTATCTCAGCTTCATTTAAACCATCTACAGCTTGACTCACTTGATTATGATCAACTAGTATTACTTTCTTTCTATTAACCTTCTTAATATCCATTGTTCTTAACATACCTAAACAAACATCTTCATTATTAATAATTGGATAGTTAGTATGTTTTAACTTACTTATTTTATCTTCGACATCAGTTATATAATCATTATTATTAAATGTTATACATGTCTCAGGTCTTTGAATAGACTTGATTGGATTACATAAGCATAAAACACGTGCAACTTTAAATGATGATTTAGATGATGTAATAACATTAACTTTCTTCTCTTTAGCTTTACTTAATTGTTCATCACTTAATTCTACATTGTTAACAAGTATTATTAATTTAACACCTTGTTTAATTGCATGTTCTATTACTTGTTTTCTATTACCTACTATAACTATTGAATTATTATCAAGATTCATATCCTTAATTAATGTAGCATCATCAAATGTTGATACACATGTTGTACCACATATATTATCATCAACCTTATAATACTTTTTAGCAGCAAGTACTTCTACTAGATTCTTAAAAGATGTATCTAGTGTTAATGAATTATTATTTATCATATCAGATGCTATCTCTTTTAAAGATACATATCCTTTAAACTTTTTATCTTTATCAACTAAAGGAATACCTGTTATACCATTTTCATGCATAAAGTTAAATGCATCAATGATAGGAGCATCCTCACTTATTATAAAATCTTTATTATAATTAATATCTTTTACTTGTAATTTAACATCATTTAGATAAAGAGGTACTTTTATTTTAAACTTATTTAAAGCATATAATGTTTCAGCATTAACATTACCTAATACTCTAGGTTCTGCATTTATGCCTAACTTATATTTAAGATAAGATAAACTAATACTACTTGTTACTGTATCTGTATCAGGGTTCTTATGTCCAACAACATATATCTTATCCATATAAATACCTCCTTTCTATTCAAATAATAAGAAACTACTTTTTAGTAGTTTTCTTAACTGTTTTCTTAGTTGTAGTTTTCTTCTTTGTTTCTTTTTTAACTTTCTTTTCTTCTTGTTCTTTTACTATTGATTTTAACTTTTTAAGTTCAGCATCTCTCTTAATTGATTGAATCTTTAATTCATCTATATCAGCTTTATAGTTATTTAAATCTTTATCATATTTATTTAATTCTCTTTCAACATCTATACCACGATTAAGTATAATTCTTAAAATAAACAATGACATAAAGATAATAATGCATCCATATCCAACATTAACATAATCATTAATATCAATCTTAAATGATAGATTCATAAGTAATACAATTATAGGAGTAGTAAATGTTGCTAGGAATGATACACCCATCATTTCATCTACTATTCTATTAGATTTCTTAGTAAATAAATCACCTAAAGTAATACTCTTATATAATACTATTCCTCGATCAGCTAGTATGAATAACATTAATCTTGTTAAACTCTTAGCTATTCCATATCCTATTAAAGTAACAATTAGATTACCCATTCCATGAGTCATCATTATTTCATTTACTTGTTCACTAGAAACATTAATAAATAATCCAGCCATTACATCTAATAATTCTCTTGGAACATTAACACCATATATAATTGCAAATACTATTAATGATAAAGTAAAACCTATACTTATAACCATCAATAATAGAATTAGCCATTTTAATATATTCAATAAAACATTACCAAATAAATATGCATTTTTAATATCTTTGTCGTTCACATCAGCACACCCTATTCTATATATAATAATAACATATATAAGTATTATTTAAAACCCTTTATAAATTATTAAAATAATAATATAATTATAATAGGTGAAAGAGTATGGGAAGAAGAAGGAAACTAAAATTAAAGAAAACCGTTAAACTATTCTTTTTCTTATTTATCGTATTCTGTGTATTATCTTTAGCAGTATACATGAGTATTAAATCAAAAGTAATTACTGCATTGATATATGAAGATAGTATTAAGATAGCTATAGATAAAGTAATGGATGAAAACAATCTTCATACAGTCACTGTTACATATGAAGATGATGATACAGTTAAATGCTCTATAGATGATAAGGAATATATAGATATACAAGATTGTACTTTTAAATTAGCTGAAGGTACACATAAGATATATATTAAAAATAATGCAATAAAAGGATCAAAAGAATTTGAAGTAAAAAATGAAGTAATTGGTACATTCTCATCTCCACTTGATAATGTAGAAGCTTATTATTTAGCTCTAGGCGGAAACAAAAAAATAGAATTCACTTTTGATTATCCAGATAACTTTGATAAAACAGTAAATTATAAAGTAGATGATGAATCAATCATATCTTTAAATGGAAATACTATGAAAGGTCTTAAGGTAGGAGAAACAAATATAACAGCTACATTAAGAGATGGTAATAGTAAAACATATAAAGTAATAGTTACTGATCTTATACAACCTGCTACATACAATAATAATAAACCATATTTACCTTGTGGAGTTTATACAGAAGAACAAGCGCATACTCTTGATAAAATATTAGAGTCACGTGTTAAAGAAGCTGGTGAAGGAACTCGTGGTGGAACAATAGCTGCTGCTAGATTCTTAACATTAGAATTTAAATATATGATTAGATATTTTAATGAAAATGGTAGATTAGTAACTCATAATAGAAGACCTTATGTTGATGCAGAAGGAAGATATTATCATAAAGGATTATATCTATCCAAAGATAAGTTTAATGATTTATATAAGAAATCTAATGGACAACCTGCAACTAAACAAGGACCTGCAATATGGGGATGTAACTTATATGATGAATTTATAAGCAGACAAAATCAAAATGGATTAACATGTTCTGGATTTGTATCATGGGCAATGTATAATGGTGGTTTTGATGTAGGTGATGTTGGATCTGGTGAACACTCAGACCTTGATGGTGAAATGTCTGACCTAGGTCCATGGCATAACTTAACTACATCATATATGAAAGGTAACACTTATAAAGTAGGAGACTTTATAGGAAGAGATGGACATGCCGCACTTATAATAGGTATTGATGAAAAGAATATATATACAGCTGAATCATTACCTCCTAAATTAATGGCTTATACATATGAAAGATATAATGGAATAGTTAATGATCCTAACCTTACATATGTAATTGAAATGGATGATATCTATCCTAATGGTCAAGGATGGTATACTGAAATGTGGTAATAAAAAAATACTTCTATTTAGAAGTATTTTTATTTTGCTTTTAATTTATTAATTATTTTATCTTTATCTTGAATAAACTCTGCTACTTTACCTTTCTTAAATACTATTAAAGTATTTGTAGTAAATGTTACATCTGATGCTTTACTAGGTTTAGTATTGGCAGTTCCTTTTTTATTATAATAATTTTTATTTTGTGCATTAGCTAAATCTAATGTATATAGTTTAATCTTATCATTTGAATATGATCTAGATACACTATAAATGTATGAACCATCAACTTCATCATTTGAATCATATGCTAATACATAATATGTATCTTTAGATATATTAAACATAGTATCTACAGTAACCTTAGTTGAATCGTAAATTGGTTCAGTTGTAACTGCAGTAGTTGTTGTTTTTTCATTCATATCTTTTGTAACATATTTACCATTTACAAAATATAATAATACAAATAAACCAATTACTACTATTAGTATAACTATAAATGAAATAATCTTAACTGTATCTTCATTTATAGATTTATTCTTTTTTAATTCTTCAGTATAAAACTTAATTGGTTCATTTTCATTTGTTGTCTTGTTATTCTTCTTCATTTTAATCACCTATTACATTATACCATATATTTAAGCTGTTACTTCACTTTTGTCATCTTTAGATGTTAATTCCTTATTATCTTCTTCCATGATAATAAGTTTCTTTTCCATCTCTTGAATAGCTTCTTCGTTCCTTTTTATTTCTTCGTGTAATAATTCGTTGCGAGTTTCAAACGCTGTTATTAACGAGCTAATGCTCTTAATGTCTTTCTCCATAACTACACCTCTTACAAGTTTTATATTATAAATAATCCTCCATAGAATATCAATAAGAAATTATATTATTTAATAAAAAAAGAATTAATTTCTTAATTCTTCTCTACTACATATAGTTTGTTATCTACCTTAATAATATTTAAAGTAGCTTCTGTATCATATCCTAAATCTTTTTCATAATCCCATTTAAGAACTATCTTATATCCATCATATGTTTTATCTTCAGATGTTATCTTATATTTTTCTTCTTTAGTAGATACAACCTTAATAGATTTTACTTTAGGTAATTGTTGTTTTCTATTACCTTTTGAATTATCTTCTAGATATTTATATAATGTATCTTCAACATTAACTTTATAGTTTTCTAGGATAGGAGGATATACAACTTCAGATCCACCTACATCAAATTTATTTAACTTTGTACTCAATGTATATAAATCTATTATAAATAACTTAGATATAGATTCAGCATATTCTTTATAATTAATTCTATCAGATAATAAATTCTTCTTTAATACTTCATATTCTTCTTTATATAAAGATGAATCCATATCAGATAAAGTTATACCATATTCATCTATACTATTTAATATCTTAACTTCTTTAGTTGGTTCTTCTTTAGGTTTATTCTTATTAATATATATAATACCTATAACACCAGCTACAGCAAGTACAGCTATAATAATACCTATAAATAATCCTATTTTATTTCCTTTTGTATTCTTACTCATATTAACACCCTCTTATAAATTATATAACATATAAACAATTATTTCTATTATTTTACTTGATTATATTAAATTAATTTGATATATTATTAATGCATTCCAGTAATGCAGGTGTGGTTCAACGGTAGAATGCGACCTTGCCAAGGTTGAGACGTGGGTCCGACTCCCATCACTTGCTCCATTTGTAAAAATCGTCGGAACAACCGATGTTGAGATAAAGCTTAATTCGAGAGAATTAAGTTTTTTTGTGTTTAAGAAAGGTTGTGATGATATGTTAAATATTATTAAAGAAAAACTTGATTTAAGCCCTGATTTAAAGAAAAAGATTAATTGGGCTAAGAATTATACTTCTACTCCTATAAAGCTAGAGAAAGGTCATTTAATTAGATTAGAGCCTAGTAATCTTGCTTATGTAGATCCACACAAAGTAATAATCAATAATTATACATTCTTGTTCTTCAATGGTGTTAATACTTTCTATGTTAATAATCTAAATGATAAACACAACTTATCTGAACTAGAAAAATACTTTAAACTAGCTAAATGCTCTTAATACTATTCCCTCAATAAGGAATTGACAATTTCTTAAAAAGTGATATTATAAATAACCAATGAAAGAGGTAACTCTAGAAATGGAGGTACATCTATGAAAATAAAACACAATATACCCGAAATTTATAATATTGAATTTAATGAGGAGTCAGTAGTATTTAGACTTTACTAGATACTATTGTCTCCTCTTTTTTAGTAATAAGGAGGTTGAATATGGAAGAAGAAAGAAAAGTTGCAGGTATTTATATTCGTGTATCAACTGAAGATCAAGCTCGTGAAGGATTTAGTTTAGGAGAACAAGAAGAAAAACTAAAACAATTATGTGATTATAAAGGTTATGAAGTATATAAAGTATATTGTGATGCTGGTATATCAGCTAAAGATATGGAACATAGACCAAAGTTTCAAGAAATGTTAAAGGATATGAAAGATGGAAAAATCAATTATATTGTTGCTTATAAACTTGATAGAGTTACTCGTTCTGTTAGAGACTTAGAAGAACTAATTTCACAACTAGAAAAATATAATACTTATTTAGTATGTGATAGAGATGATGTTAATACCTCTACTGCTAATGGTAGATTCTTTGTAAGAATGCTTACTGTCTTATCACAACTAGAAATTGAAATCGTATCAGAAAGAACAAAGTTCGGTTTAAATGGTGCTATTAAGTCTGGTCATTTACCTGGACAAGTAGCTTTAGGATTTAAAAAAGATGGAAACAGAAAAACAATAATAGATCCAGCTACTGCTCCTATCATTAAAAGAGTATTTGATTTATATTTACAAGGTAAAACATTCTTACAAATATCTAATATATTTAATGGAGAAAAAGTATTAAATAAGAATTGGAAAGATACTCATATTGAAAGAATAATAAATAATCGTTTATACATGGGAGATTATGAAATGTATAAAAGACTTAAAGAATGGAAAAATGTTGAACCAGTTATTTATATGAATGTTGTTGATCCAATTATACCAAGATATATTTGGGAAGAATGCCAAACACAAAAGATTATTAATCAAAGAACCTATACTAGAGATAGAGTCTATACTTTCTTTCAAAAACTTAAATGTCCTAAATGTGGCAAGATAATGAAATGCAAAGGCTCTGGTGGTAAAAGAAAAAAATATGTTTATTACAACTGTGAAGATTGTCATGAAAATATTAGAGAGTCTTATGTTGAAGAAGAATTTGAAAAGATTGTTGGTCAATTATTAAGATTTGATAACGAGTATAATGAATTATTCTTACCACTCTTTGCTGATAAAGAAAAACAAGTTGATAAATCTGATATTGAAAGAGAGATTATTAATTTAACAAAACAAAAAGAAAGAATTAAAAAAGCTTATATGTCAGAGGTTGTTGAACTTGATGACTTTAAAGAAGATTTAAAAGTAATAAATGAAAAACTAGATATATTAACTAAACAATTAGAAAAAGAACAAGAACTAAAAAATAAAAATAGATTCACTCCAGAGAAAGTTATGGCTGATAGAGATTTACAAAGAATATTTATGCAAAATGGAAAAGATGTTTCAATGTTTCTTACAGAGTGGCAAACAATGACTAAAGAAGATAAACAAGAATTTATAGCTAGATA